>NZ_JASJVF010000055.1:0-17014 GCF_035019805.1 Cryobacterium sp. 10I1 | reverse complement strand
GATGGGCCCGGGCAAGCGGGCGCGCGGCGTCGCGCTCGTGCTCAGCGGCCTGACCATCTCCAATGTGATCGGCGTGCCCGTGATCACCTGGATCGGGCAGGTGTCCGGCTGGCGGGTCGCCTACCTCGTCGTCGCCGCCGTCTTCGCGGTCTCCTTCCTCGCCGTGATCCTGCTCGTGCCGTTCCAGGCGGGTAACGCGCTCGCGACGATGCGCAACGAGCTGAAGGCGTTCGGCAGGCTGCAGGTCTGGTTCGCGCTCGGTATCGGGGCGATCGGCTTCGGCGGCCTCTTCGCCGTCTACACCTATGTCGCCCCGCTCGTCATCGAGGTGACCGGACTCGGCGCGGGCGCCGTTCCGCTCGTGCTCGTGGTCATCGGCCTCGGCATGACCGTCGGCAACCTGCTCGGCGGCCACCTCGCCGACAAGAGCGTCCGCCGTACCCTCTACGGGTTCTTCGCATTGATGATCGTTGCCCTGGTGGGACTTGCCCTGTCCGCCCAGTTCCTGCCCGGACTCCTGGCCGGCGTCTTCCTCGTCGGCGGCGCGGCGGCCGGGCTGTCCCCGGCCATCCAGACCCGGCTGATGGATGTCTCGCACGACAGCCAGTCCATTGCGGCTGCGCTCAACCACTCGGCCCTCAACATCGGCAACGCGCTCGGCGCGTTCCTCGGCGGCCTGGCCATCGCCGGCGGCCTCGGTTACGTCGCCCCGGTCTGGATCGGCGCGGTCCTGAGCGTCATCGGACTTTCGCTCGCGGTCGTGAGCTTCGCGATCGACCGGTCCTGGCGCCGCAACGGACGGCACGTGCCGTACGGCACCGCCCTCATCGAGGTCGTCACGGACGCCGCTTAACGCCGAAGTCGGAACCTTTCGCGACTCGGGTCGGCGCGGTCTGCGCCTGCGACGGTCACGGAAGACTCCGACAGAGGGTCGGGAGCGCGAGCTCAGTCCGTCTGCAGCAGGATCCCGTCGTGAATCGCGCGCTTCCGCAGCGCGACCTTGGTTCCGACGTCGAAGCCCGCAAGACGGTACTTCTCGCGGATCCGTTTGAGGTAGGACTTGGCGGTCTCCTCGGAGATGCCGAGCTGGTGGGCAACGGCCTTGACGGGCTCGCCGGCACCGTACAGAGCCATCACGCGGCGTTCCTGTGCGCTCAGTCTCGGCGAACCGCCGCCCGTTCCCGCGCTGAGCGCTTCGTCGAGTTCAGCGGAGATGTACGACTCCCCGTCGAAGGCTGCCCGGATCGCGTCGACGATCATGCCGGCTTCTTCGCTCTTGACGAGGTAGCCGAGTGCCCCGGCGGCGAGTGCCTCGCGCACGAGGCCGGGCTCCGAGTACGTGCTCATCAGGACGGTCTTGACACCGGCCGTCTTGAGGGTCGAGATCTTGAGCGAAACCGGGATGTTGTCCTTGAGATCGAGGTCGAGGAGAACGACGTCCACCGGGAATTCGGGGTGGGTGAGAAGTTCCGGCCACGTCGTCACAGCGGCGACCATGTTGATGTCGTCTGCGGCGCCGCGGATCCACTCCGTCAACGCCCCCAGCAGCATCCGGTGGTCGTCCACGAGAGCAAGCCGGATCGGATTCTCCCGACTGGGCGCCGCCGCCCGGGTCGTCGTGCTGATGTTCGTCACTGTTGCCTCCTGTTGCCTGTGCATCCGACTGGAAGCCCGGCGATGCCGGACCAGAAAATTTCACGCATCTGCGGGATTGTCAATGCTGCACTCGATCTCCACGTGGAGACTGCCACCCCGGCTCGACGCGATGTGCGGGCCAACTACCCGGATAGCTTGCCACGTCTCGGGGTCGACCCGGCGCCGAGGCACACCCGTGGTGGCCAATTCGATGGGGAATCGTAACTTCTGCCGGTCGATCAGGCCATTCGTCGGGCGGATCGGACCGAGGGAGAGGGCGACGGATGCCTCGGGGCGCTGGGTGTCGCTGATCAGGAGCCAGATGGTGCGCAGCAGGGCGTCGCGCTGGGCGGGATCGAGCAGCCCGGCGAGCCCGGCCGGGTCGTTGAGGCTCACCGAGGGGCCGAGGAACTCGGACTCCGTGATGGCGTGGTACAGCCAGGTCTCCCTGCGGCCCTGGATGAGGTGCAGCCGCAACTGGGTCGCGAGCGAAGACGCGGTCGTCGACTTGGCCGCGTTGAGGGGGAGCGCGGTGCGGCCCTTGGACACATCGTCGAGCAAGGTCTCCGCGTCGAGGTCGATCCGCGCGAGTTCCTCGGAGGCGAGCATGCCGACGGCGAACCGCGGCTGGGAGACCGTGCTCTGTACGAGCACGAGGTCCAGTTCGCGCTGCACCATCCGGTGGAACGAGCGGACGATCGCGACGCCGAGGAGCGGCGGTATCACCGCGAGCCCGAATGCGACAAGCTCCGGCGCGAAGGACAGCGGGTCGCTGCGCGGCTCTGTGATCGCGAACACGGCGAGGAGCGTTCCGAGGACGGCCGTGGAAGAGACGACGTCCCTGCCTCGCCGAACGGTCACGAGCGCGATCAGCAGGCTCCCGACCGCGGCGGCGGCGGTCGGGAAGACCCCCCGGTCGGCGCCGGCGTGCGAGCCGGCCAGGTCGAGTGCGATGACGACCGCGCCGGACGCGAGGGCCGCCGCGAACAGCCAGTCGGGCATCCGTGCGGAGAGTCGCTGAACGACGGCGATCGCGAACGCCGTCGCCGCCACGAGGATCACCCATGCCACGGGGGTCGGGACGGGAGTCGTGTACCGGGGCCACTGCTCGACGTACTCCCAGAACAGGTAGGCCGCGACGATGCCGCCGGCGACGGAGAGGCCGATCCCGAGGTGGCGTCCACCGAGGCCGCTCTGGTTGGCGCGCGTCGTCTTGACCGTTCGCTCCGGCCTGCGGAAGCTGCGGCGGCGATCCTGGCGCTCCTGGCGTCCGTGTTCCTCGAGCGGGCCGGCTTCGGTGACGGCGCGCCTGGCCGGTCGACGGATGCCGCGCTCCGGCTGCACGGTCACGCCGCGGGTGCTCACTTGGGCACCTCGAGTACGACCGTCGTTCCCGAACCCGGGGACGAGAACAGCCGGGCGTTGCCGCCGACGTCGCGGAGCCTGGCGACGACGGACTCGGCGAAACCGAGGCGTTCCGGGCTCACTGCCGCGAGGTCGAAACCGACGCCGGCGTCGGTCACCATGGCACGAACTGTCGTGTCGTCGTCCGTGATCGTGACGTCGGCGCGGGCGACCCCTGCGTGCCTGCGCACGTTCTCGAGGCACTCGCCCAGGGCGAGCAGGAACGAGTCCAGAACGGTGCTCGGCAGCAGGACCTGGCCGCTCCCGTGCCAGTCCACGTCGAGCCCCATCCGCTTGAAGCGCTGTTTCACGGACTCGAGGGTGCTGCCGAGGGTCGACTCCGACGCGGGTTCGAGCGTGTAGACGCCGGAGCGGTGCGGGGTCGGGAGCCCGCCGAGCCGGAGCTGCCTGAGCAGCCGGGCGTCATCGCCGGCCTGCTGACGCAAGGCGGCGGGGCTCACGCCGACGCCCGAGTGCGCGAGCAGGGTGAGGGTCGCGAGGACGGTGTCGTGCAGGAGCCTGGCGTCCTGCCGGCGTTGGGCCTCGAGCTCGCTCGCGTGCCGTTCGGCGAGGTGCGCACGGCCGATTTCGGCGATGCGCTGCATGACGCGGGGGATGCTCTGCGCGATCCACCATCCGGCGATCGCGATCGCGAACCAGCCGGTGATCGTGAGCATGACCGGGACGAGTGCGTCGGTGCTGAGCCGCGCGGCAGCGAGCACGCTCGCGAGCGTCGCGCCGAAGGCGACGCCCAGCATGATCAGCCGGCGCGAGGTGGTGACGAGTACCAGGGCGATGGAACCGATGGCGGGCGAGGCGACGCACGCTATCACTGCCTGTTCGCCGAGGTTGAGTCCCGATGTTCCCGTGCCGACGAAGCCGATCACGAGGATCATGGCCACCCCGCAGACGACGAGGAGTGCCGCCCATCGCAGGTGACCGTTGCGGCCGAGCAAGTACTGGGCGCCGACGATGACAAGGAGCAGGGGAAGGCTCAGGGCGAGCGCCAACCGGTCGAGGCCGCCCGGTATCAGGAGCGCCAGGAACGTGGCGATGGAACCAGCGAGCCCGGTCAGCTGCGCGCCCCTGCGCAGCAGTCGATCCCGTTCCTTGAAAATGCGTTGCATACCCGTCGCATTACCCCTCGTCGTGCTCCAGAAAGCACCATATCCGGATGCGGCCGGTTTCGACGCGCGCGTGGCGCTCAGTTTCACGAATGTGCCTTGTTTACGGGCCACGCGTGCGGGGGGTTCGCCGGGAACGGGGCGAACCGGGGGTATTTGGGCGCGTGCAGGGGGAACAGTTAGGCGCCTCGAGCTTTGTCGGGTCAGCATCCGTGATTCCTCAGGTCGTTTTCACCCTAGCAGCCTCGTCGATTCCCCCCGGTCCGGTGCCCCCCGTTTCGGTCCCGCCCTGGTCGAGGCGGAACGGTGGATAGTCGTCCCGGAAGAGTCCGGTGTACACCACCACACGGAACACCCAGCGGTCGATACCGAGGATGAAATCGAACAGGGACTGCCGGTAGTGGCCCGTGAACAGCAGCATCAGCCCCGCAATGAGCACGAGGAGACCGAGGAGTGATACTCCGGTCGTCGTCGAATAAGTCGTGTCCCCGATCGTGTAGCGAGCGGTCGGGGTGCTCGTCAGGGCGGACACGATGAGGATCTGTGGAATCGCGAGCAGCCACCACTTGACCAGGACAAGCCCCCGGGACAACCGCTCGGGGTAGTCGATGTCGAGGTCGGCTGGGTAGTCGGCCGGGGCGAGAGTGAACGGCGGGTACCTGTCCGTGCCGAGCGCCGAATACGCGTAGAAGGCGACGCGCCAGCTCCAGCGCAGCACGCCGACGTTGAACGTGAAGAGGGCCAGGGGATACCGGCCGGTGAACAGGATGGCGAAGCCCGCGACGATCGTCGTCACGAACGTGGCGAACCAGAGGAAGAACAGCACCACGACGTGCGGGAAGATCAGGATCCATTTCACGAGCCACAATCCCCTGGACACGTCGGGCTGCAGTGTGCCCTCGAGGCGGGCGGGGTAGACCGGACCAGGTGGACCCGTAGCTGCGACAGCGCCAATCGCTCCGGCAGTGCCCATCGCTCCGGCAGTGCCCGTCGTTCCGACAGCGCCGTCGTGGTCGTCCGGCCCCTGTGCGGAGTCGCGCCTCCCGAGGCCCAACGCGCCGAAGACCACGAGGAGCACCCCGGCCACGAGCAGCAGCCCGCCGCCGAGCAACAGGGCGACCGCCGCAGGCACGAAGAGGCCGGACCGGACGCCGGCCCGCGCCTCTACGTCAACGCCCTGCGTCGCATCCGCGTTCATGACGACGACGGCCCAGTCGCCGCTCACGACCGGCCAGACCAGGCGCTGCGTTCCCGGCCCGGAGGCCGCGACCGTCCACCAGGTCTGGCTGCCCGGACGGGCAGGACGTCTGCTGCCGGGCACCTCGCGGTACTCGGTGCGGAACGGCGTGGAGTTCACGGAGGTGAGCTCGCTGTGCGCGACGGATGCGAGGTAGCGTTCCACCTCCGCCCGCGGTGCGATGCCGATGAAGACCCCGGTGCCGCGGACGCTCGTCGCCTCGAGCATCACGGTCGCGAGCCCGGAGGGCATCCCGCCGGACCCCGCCTGGGTGCTGGTCCCGGTGCCTGAGTCGCTCTCCGTCGTGAGGTTCGGTGAGGTGATCGCATACGAGGCCACGGAGAATGAGCCGCTCGGCGTGGTCAGGAACCCGTCCCTGCCCTGTTGTGCCGCGACCGTTGCAACGGCGACTCCGCCGGCGAGCAAGCCGATGCCGGACACGGCGAGCAGCGTTCCGACGATGACCATGACGACGTAGCCGGCTTTCATCACGGGACTCCTCTTCGCTGGGCGGTCTGGACAAGGCAGGCAGTGGCCGGGCTCCCTGTCAGGGTCGTCCGGAATGCCTGCCCTGTCAATCGCAGGGCGGTAGCGGAAAAGTCGGTGTGATAGCCGGCGGAACCGGCCGACGCCCAGCCGTCGTGAAGGTCAGCGGAGCAGGCGGCCGAGTTGCTCGCCGACGGCGGCATCCTCGATCAGAAAGCCGTCGTGGCCGTAGCTCGAGGAGAGCACGACGGGTTCGGTGCCGTCGAGGCCGTTGCGGAGGTGTGCCGCGATCCGGCGCTGGCCCTCGACGGGGAACAGCCGGTCGCTGTCGATTCCGACGACGAGGGTGGTTGCTTCGATCGAGGAGAGGGCCTCGGCGAGGGAACCCCGGCCGCGGGTCACATCGTGGGAGTTCATCGCCTCGACGAGGACGATGTAGCTGTTCGCGTCGAAACGTCGGGTGAACTTGTTGCCGTGGAAGTCGAGGTAGGACTCGACGGCGAACCGGCCGCCAGAACCGAGCGGGGAGATCCGGCTTTGCCAGCCGCGCTCGAAACGCTCGTTGAGCTCGGACGGGCTGCGGTAGTTCAGCAGGGCCATCCGCCGGGCCAGGGCGAGCCCGCGGGTCGGACCGTCGCCGTCGACGGCGTCGTAGTAATCGCCGGACCGGAACAGCGGGTCGCTGCGGATGGCTTCGATCTGCACCGAATTCAGGGCGATCTGATCGGCCGTCGTCACGGGCGGCGCCGCGAGGATCGCGAGCCTCTCCACCCGGTCCGGCCGGTCGATCGCCCATTCGAGGGCGTGCATTCCCCCCATCGACCCGCCGACCACGAGGGCCCAGGCGTCGATCCCGATCCGGTCGGCGAATGCGACCTGGGCGGCGACCTGGTCGCGGATGGTCAGGTAGGGGAAGCGGATGCCCCACTCCGAGCCGTCAGGGGCGAGGGACGACGGGCCTGTGCTGCCCTGGCAACCGCCGAGCATGTTCGGTGCGACGACAAAATAGCGGTCGGTGTCGATGGCCAGGCCGGGGCCGACGATGCCGCCCCACCAGCCGGCGGTCGCGTGGCCGGGCCCTGCCGCGCCGAGCAGGTGGCTGTCCCCGGTGAGGGCGTGCAGCACGAGCACCGCGTTGTCCCGCGCGGGGGAGAGTTCGCCCCAGGTCTCGTAGGCGATCCGGACGGCGCCCAGTCGCCCGCCGGCCTCGAGGTCGAGTGCGCCCACGTCCTGGAACCTGCGGTTGCCGACGGGGTCGCCGTCGCGCCACGCACCCGTCGCCGGGGGCTTGCCGAACAGCGAGCGCGCCTGAGCCTCGGTGATGAAGCTGGACGGGACCGTGTCCGCCGAGGTCTGCCATTCCATATGCCCTCATTCTGCCCGGTCTGACGCGCCAACGTCCCTTTGTTACGCGCGGCTTGTTTCGTGCGGCTGGAGACGTGCGGTTGGAGACGTGCGGTTGTTGCGGCGCTCATCCGGCCCCCTTGCCCACTTCTCGGACAGGTGTCCGAGAAGTGCTAGACTGTCCTGATGACCCGCACCGAGTATGTCCGAGAAAGCGTGGTGCGCGGTACAATCAGCGCCGTGCGTGCCTCGGACCCCCGGGCGGAACGCACCAGGCAGGCCATTTTCGCAGCGGTCCGCACGCTCATGACCCAGCGCGTCGCATCCGTCTCGGTCAGCGACATCGTGCGCACGGCCTCGATCAGCCGCAGTTCGTTCTACGCGCACTTCAGCAGCCTCGACGATCTCGCGACCGGGTTCCTCCGCGAGCAGTTCGCCGAGATCGGCGTGACCGGGTTCGACCTGCTGAGCGACGACCTCACCGGGGCCCAGGCCGCACGGGTCGGTTACCAGCGGCTCATCTCCCACATCGTGGAGCACTACCCGCTGTACTCGAGTGTGCTCGACCTGCCGATCACCCGCACGGCATACGACGACGAGATCGAAGCGTACTCGCGCCGCCTCGTCGAATCGCTCGTCGTGCTCTCCGGCACGCCCAGGGTCGTGCACCCCGAGTCCTTCGCCACCTACGTGGCCGGGGGAGCGCTCACCCTGATCAGCGCCTGGATGCGCGGCCAGCTCGACGTCACGGACGACGAGATCGTCGACCAGCTCGTCGAATTCCTCCCCGAATGGCTGGTCGACGCGGCCTGACGCCGCGAACCCGGTACCCCACACACCACCACACAACCGACCGACGATGGTCGCGAGAACCCCGCATCACCAACGAACAGAGGCAGCATATGAATTTCACCGTGGGAGAAACCCTGGTCTACCCGCACCACGGCGCGGTCACCATCACTGAAATCACGACCCGCGCCGTGAAGGGGATCGAGAAGAAGTTCATGACCCTCACCGTGCACGCGAACGACCTGACGATCAAGCTGCCGATCGAGAACGCCGAGCTCGTCGGCGTGCGCGACGTCATCGACAGCGCCGGCGTCCAGGCCGTGTTCGACGTTCTCCGCGAATCCTTCGTCGAGGAGCCGGGGAACTGGTCACGCCGGTACAAGGCCAACCAGGAGAAGATGGCGAGCGGCAGCGTCTACCGTGTCGGCGAGGTCGTCCGCGACCTGTGGCGTCGTGACCAGGAGCGCGGCGTGTCCGCCGGCGAGAAGAACATGCTCGTCAAGGCCCGCCAGGTGCTCGTCTCCGAACTTGCACTCGCCCAGAGCTCGACGAGCGAAGAGGCATCCGCCGTCCTCGACACCGTGCTCGCGAGCTCGATCCCCGCGACCGGTACCACGGCGGCCTAGGGATCACTCCGGCTCGCCGGTCCAGCCGAGGTTGCGGGCCACCCGCTCGAGGGTGGCCAGGGTCGTGGCGTAGTCGGCAGGGCTGACGTCCTGGGTCGCGGCATCCCGGTTCACCGAGACGACCTCGGCGAGGCGCTGGTAGGCGAGCCTGCCGCGGTCGGTGATCGCGTACCCGGACTCCGACACCGTGACCCAGCCGCTCTCGACGAGTTCGGCGAGGTGTTCGACGACGGTCTCACCCTCGGTGTCGAGGAACGGGGCGACCCCGCTCGTGAGCTGCTCGACCGAGGCCGGTCCGCGGGACAGCATCCCGAGCAGCTGCCACTGCCGCCTCGTCACCCCGTGTTCCTCGAGGGTCGTCGCGAATTGCTCGTTGATCAGTTGGTCGACGAGTTTGAGCCAGTATCCGATCGGTCGCAGGTCAGTCATACCGACAGGATATTCACGGACCCGTCATCCGGATCGTTCTCTGAACCAATTCGACGGAGATTGTGCCTCGCGCGGCCCGAAAACGGCCTGCAACGTACAATTCCGGCAGAATCTCCGTCGAATCGGTCAGGGGTGCTGCGGTGCGGGTCAGGCGTTCGCGCGCGAGGCCTCGACTACGGCGCGGGCGGCGGCGAGCCCGTGCTCGAGGTCGGCCTTGAGGTCGGCGATGTTCTCGATGCCGACGGACAGGCGCACGAGCCCGGGGGTCACGCCGCTCGTGAGCTGCTGCTCCGGCGTGAGCTGGGCGTGGGTGGTCGAGGCCGGGTGGATCACGAGCGAGCGGACGTCGCCGATGTTGGCCAGGTGGCTGAAGAGCTCGAGGTTGTCGACGAGCGCGCGGCCGGCATCCACCCCGCCCTTGAGCTCGAAGGAGACGACCGCGCCGACGCCCTTGGGCGCGTATTTGTTGGCGGTCGCATACCAGGGGCTCGACGGCAGGCCGGCGTAGTTGACCGAGGCGATGTCGGGGTGGCTCTCGAGCCATTCCGCGATGTCCTGGGCGTTCTGCACGTGGCGCTCGATGCGCAGGCTCAGGGTCTCGATGCCCTGGATCAGCTGCCAGGCGCTCGCGGGGGCGATCGCGCTGCCGAGGTCCCTGAGCAACTGAACGCGTGCCTTGATGATGTACGCGATGCCGTCGCCGACCGCGCCCGTGTAGCTGACGCCGTGGTAGGACGGGTCCGGCTCGGTGAGGCCGGGGAACTTCTCGACGTTCTTCGACCACTCGAAGGTGCCGCCGTCGACGATGACGCCGCCGATGATCGTGCCGTGGCCGCCGAGGAACTTGGTGGCGGAGTGGACGACGATGTCGGCGCCGTGTTCGAAGGGGCGGATCAGGTACGGGGTCGCGATGGTGCTGTCGACGATGAGCGGGACGCCGTTCTGGTGGGCGACGTCGGCGACGAGCGAGATGTCGAGCACGTTGATCTTGGGGTTGCCGATGGTCTCGGCGAAGAACAGCTTGGTGTTCGGGCGCACGGCGCGGGCCCACTCTGCTGCATCGTCCTGGTCCTCGACGAAGGTCGTCTCGATGCCGAGTTTGGCGAGGGTGTACTTGAAGAGGTTGTAGGTTCCGCCGTAGATCGAGCTCGAGGAGACGATGTGGTCGCCGGCCTGGGCGATGTTGAGCACGGCGAAGGTCGATGCGGCCTGGCCGGAGGCGAGCAGCAGCGCCGCGGTGCCGCCTTCGAGCGCGGCGATGCGCTCTTCGACGACGGCCTGGGTCGGGTTCATGATGCGGGTGTAGATGTTGCCGAACTCGGCGAGGGCGAAGAGGTTCTGGGCGTGCTGCGCGCTGTTGAACACGTAGGACGTGGTCTGGTAGATCGGGGTGGCGCGTGCGTTGGTGACCGGGTCGGGGTGCGCGCCAGAGTGCACCTGCTTGGTTTCGAACTGCCAGGCGGCCGCGTTGTCGCTCATGAAGAACTCCCTGTAATCCGTGACGAGCGTGGACCGTCCATCGCTCTTGGGTGCGAGTTTAGGCACGCGCTCGCGGGGTCGGCAATGTCGCCGAAACACGGCGTCATCTACGGGTGTGCCGCGGTCCGCCGCTCGTGTACACAGCGGGGTGGCTCAGTCACCTCGAGCTCAGCTGGCAGCTGCCCGAGGAGCGGGCGTTCTACGAGAGTCTGGCGGCGGACCGCCGGCTCATCCGGTACGACCGCGCCGGATGCGGCCTGTCGGCTCCGACGAGCCGGCCGCCGTCGATGGACTTCGAGCTAGAGCAGCTCGCCGCGGTCGTCGCGAAGCTCGGTCCGGAGCCGTTCGACCTCATCGGCACGTCGATGGGTGCGCTGGTCGCTGTGGCGTGGGCGGCGGTGCATCCGGATACCGTGCGACGGCTGGTGCTCCACGGCGGCGCGTCCGTCGCCTGTGCGGAGACGCTCACGTCGATAGCGGATGGGTGACGGGAGTCGCCCGCCCGATCCACCTCGGTGCACGAGTCCAGGTCTGGGAGGTGAGGATCAGCGACGGCCGCGACCGTCTCGTCTGCGTTTCGCGGTGCACGCTCGCGGTGATCGACAGGCCTAGCGACTACGTATCACCGCAGCTGCGCCCCTCGAGGAGCGGATCGCCGGACTGAGCGCGCAGGCGAGCGATGGCCGGGCGAACGACAGGGAAGCACGGCGTCATCTACCGGGTGTGCCCCGGGTGTGCCCCGACCGCCGCTCGTGCCGCCAGAATGGGACCATGGCAAACAAGCGAGTTGTAGTGACCGGTGCGAGTTCGGGAATCGGGGCGGCCACGGTGCGACTGTTCCGGGCCCACGGCTGGGACGTCGTCGGCGTGGCCCGGCGTGCCGACCGGCTCGCGGCCCTCGCAGCGGAAACCGGCGCCGATGTCTTCACGGCCGACCTGACGGTGCAGGCGGACGTCGACGCCCTCCGCGACTATCTCGCGGCATCCGGCCCCGTGCACGCCCTCGTGAACAACGCCGGCGGCGCCCGCGGCCTCGACAGCGTCGAGACCGCCCCTGTCGAAGACTGGGCCTGGATGTTCGAGATCAATGTGCTTGCGGTCAAGCGGGTCACGAGTGCCGTGCTCCCGCTGCTGCGAGAGACACTCCGCACGGATGCCGCTGGCAGCGCCGATATCGTCACGGTCACCTCCATCGCCGGGCACGTCGCGTACCTCGGCGGTGGCGGATACAACGCCGCCAAGTTCGCGGCCCACGCCCTCGTGGAGGTGCTGCGGCTCGAGCTCAACGGCGAGCCGATCCGGGTGATCGAGATCGCGCCCGGCATGGTCAAGACCGAGGAATTCGGCCTCGTCCGCTTCGGCGGCGACACGGAAAAGGCCGCTGCCGCATACGCCGGCGTGGAGCACCCGCTCACCGCGGAGGACATCGCCGAGACGATCGTGCTGAGCGTCGAACTGCCCGCCCACGTCAACCTCGACCTGATCACGGTCAAGCCCGTCGCTCAGGCGGCCCCGACGCGCGTCGCGCGCGGCCCCCTCGTCCCGAAGGACTGACCCGCGGCATCCGCTGGCCCGGCCAGACCCGGCCCGTGAACCGCACTCTTCCGGTCGAGAGTCACCCGTGGAGCGGGAACTCTCGACCGGAAAGGTAGCTGCGGGCTAGTGCTCGACGGCCTTCTCGGCGCCGTGGCCGGTGAGGGAGCGGACCGACATCTCGGCGGCGAGGAGAGGGTCCTCCTTGCGGGTGCTCGTGACGGAGCCGAGCCAGCCGAGGAAGAAGCCGATCGGGATCGAGACGATGCCGGGGTTGCTGAGCGGGAACCACGCGAAGTTGACCCCCGCGCCGAACATCGACGTCGGCGTGCCGGAGAACACCGGGGAGAAGATGATCAGGATCATCGCAGCGGCGAGGCCGCCGTACATGCTCCAGACCGCTCCGCGGGTGGTGAAGCCGCGCCAGAACAGTGAGTAGAGGATCGTCGGGAGGTTCGCGCTCGCCGCGACGGCGAAGGCGAGCGCCACGAGGAACGCGATGTTCTGGCCCTGCACGCCGATGCCGCCCGCGATCGCGAGGATGCCGATCACGATGACGGTGCGGCGGGCGACCTTCACTTCGCTGTCCGGGTCGCCCTTGCCCTTCTTGATCACGCTCATGTAGATGTCGTGCGCGAACGAGGTCGCCGCGGTGATCGTGATGCCGGCGACGACCGCAAGGATCGTCGCGAAGGCGATCGCCGAGATGAAGCCGAGCAGGAGCGGTCCTCCGAGCGCGAGCGAGAGGAGCGGCGCCGCGGAGTTGACCCCGCCGGGAGCCGCCGCGATGACGTCCGCGCCGACGAGCGCCGCTGCGCCGAAGCCGAGCACGAGGGTGAAGAGGTAGAACGCGCCGATGAGCCAGATCGCCCAGACCACGGAACGACGGGCCTCCTTGGCGCTCGGGACCGTGTAGAAGCGCATCAGCACGTGCGGCAGGCCCGCGGTGCCGAGGACGAGCGCGATCGCGAGGGAGATGAAGTCGAGCGGATTGTGCCCGTACTTGAGCCCCGGCACGAGGATGGCCTCAGCGGGCTTGCTGATCGAGGCCGCGACGGCAGAGTCGAGCAGGCCGGAGAAGTTGAAGCCGTTGATCGCGAGCACCCAGATCGTCATCCCGAGGGCTCCGATGATCAGGAGGAACGCCTTGATGATCTGGACCCAGGTGGTGCCCTTCATCCCCCCGATGAGCACGTAGAGGATCATCAGGCCGCCGACCACGACGACGACGACCGACTGGCCGAGCTTGTCGTTGATGCCGAGTAGCAGCGACACGAGGCCGCCGGCGCCGGCCATCTGGGCGAGGAGGTAGAAGAAGCACACGGCGAGGGTCGTCGTGGCTGCCGCAACCCTGACCGGGCCCTGCTTGAGCCGGAACGAGAGCACGTCGGCCATCGTGTACTTGCCGGTGTTGCGCATCAGCTCTGCGACGAGCAGCAGCGCGACGAGCCACGCGACGAGGAACCCGATCGAGTACAGGAAGCCGTCGTACCCGCTGATCGCGATCGCTCCGACGATGCCGAGGAAGGACGCCGCCGAGAGGTAGTCTCCCGCGATCGCGAAGCCGTTCTGCGGCCCGGTGAAGGACCGGCCGCCGGTGTAGTAGTCCGCGGCGGAACGGTTGTTGCGGCCGGCCCGGATCACGACGATCAGGGTGACAGCCACAAAGGCGAGGAAGATCGAGATGTTCAGGACGGGGTTGGTCTCCGTGGCCTTCACGGCGGTCTGGACGATCATGGCGCCGGCGCTCATTTCTGCTCCATCTTTTCGAGCTCTGCGCGGAGCGCTGCGCCCATCGGGTCGAGGGTCTTGTTCGAGAAGGACACGTACCACATGGTGATCGCGAAGGTCGTGACGAACTGGCCGAGGCCGAGCACGAGGCCGAGGTTGACCGATCCGACGACCGGGATGGCCATCACGGCGGGCAGGTAGGCGGCGACGAGCACGAACCCGAAGTACCAGACCAGGAAGAACACGGCGAGCGGGATCACGAACCGGTTCCTCCTCCTCTTCAGCTCGAGGAAGCGGGGCGATTGGGCGAAAGCGACGTAGTCGATCGACGACGGCGTCGCTCCCGGTCGTGCATCTCTCAGTGATTCCGTCATGGGGGCTCCTTTGCTCCGGTGAGGATGGTGCTGGGTGGTGCGGTCTGGGGGAGAGGATTCAGTTGGTGTGGGCGGTGCCGTGCACGGCGAGCTTGAGCGCGTCGAGCACGGCAGGGTCCTCGATCGTCGGGGGAACCGTGTACGGCTCGCCGTCGACGATCTGGCGGATCGTCTTGCGCAGGATCTTGCCAGAGCGGGTCTTCGGCAACCGGTCGAGGATCGTCACGTCACGGAAGGCGGCGACCGGGCCGACGTGCTCGCGCACGAGTCCGACGAGTTCCTTGGCGAGGGTGTCGTGGTCGATCGTCGCCCCGGCCTTGAGCGTCACGAAGCCCGCGGCGCGCTGGCCCTTGAGCGGGTCGTGCACTCCGAGCACGGCGCACTCCGCGACCGACGGATGCAGGGTGAGTACCTCCTCGAGGGATCCGGTCGACAGCCGGTGCCCGGCCACGTTGATCACGTCGTCGGTGCGGCCCATCACGTAGAGGTAGCCGTCGGCGTCGAAATGGCCGGAGTCGCCCGTCGCATAGTAGCCGGGGAAGGCGGAGAGATAGGCGCTCGCATACCGCTCCGCGCTGCCCCAGACACCGAGCAGGGTTCCGGGCGGAAGCGGCAGGCGGATGGCGATGTTGCCCTCCTTGCCGACCTTCGTCACGGGCCGGCCCTTCGAGTCGAGGATCTCGATGGCGTAGCCCGCGACCGGGAACGTCGCCGATCCCGGCTTGGTCGGGATTTCCTCGATGCCGCGCGGGTTCGCGCAGATCGCCCAGCCTGTCTCGGTCTGCCACCAATGGTCGATCACCGGGCAGTGCAGCCCGTCGTTCGCCCAATGGTACGTCTCGGGGTCGAGTCGTTCCCCGGCGAGGAAGAGGCCGGTCAGGCTCGAGACGTCGTACTTCTGCAGCTCGGCGAGCTCGGGGTCGACCCGGCGGATGGCCCGGATCGCGGTCGGGGCGGTGAAGAGCACGGTGACCTTGTAGTCCTCGACGACCCGCCAGAAGGCGCCGGCGTCCGGGGTGCCGATCGGCTTGCCCTCATAGATGACGGTCGTCGCCCCGACGAGGAGCGGCGCGTAGACGATGTAGGAGTGCCCGACGACCCAGCCGACGTCCGAGGCCGCCCAGAAGACGTCTCCGGGCCCCGCGGCGTAGATGTTGCGCATCGACCAGGCGAGCGCGACGGCGTGTCCGCCGTTGTCGCGCACGATGCCCTTCGGATTCCCCGTCGTTCCCGAGGTGTAGAGGATGTACAGCGGGTCCTCAGAGCGGAGGCTCACGGGTTCGGCAGGGGTCGCGGCATCCTCTTCGGTCGCCCAGTCGAGCCAGGTGACGGCGTCCGTGCCCGTGTCTGTGTCCGTGACGGCGTAGTCCGCCGCGCTCCCGGGGATCGACTCGCGGTCCCGCACGATGACGGTGCGGACCGAACCCTGCGACCGGTCAAGCGCCTTCTTCACGAGCGGCAGGTATTCGACGACGCGGCCGGGCTCGAGCCCGCCCGACGCGGTCACGATCACGGTGGGCCGGGCGTCGTCGATCCGCACGGCGAGTTCGCTCGCCGCGAAGCCGCCGAAGACCACGGAGTGCACGGCGCCGATCCTGGCGCACGCGAGCATGGCCACGATCGCCTCCGGGATCATCGGCAGGTAGACGATCACCCGGTCGCCGACGCCGACGCCCTGGGCGCGCAGCACCCCGGCGAACCGGGAGACGCGGTCGAGCAGCCGGCTGTAGCTGATGCTGACCCGGGTGCCGCTCATCGCGGAGTCGTAGATGACCGCGGCCTGGTCGCCGCGGCCGGCGAGCACGTGCCGGTCGAGGGCGTTGTAGCTCGTGTTGAGCTCGCCGTCCGGGAACCAGCGCCAGGTCCCGGGCTCGCGCTCCTCGAGCGCGGTGCGCGGGGGCACGGTCCAGTCGATGAAGGCGGATGCCTCGAGCCAGAAGTCGGCGCGGGTCGCGGCATCCGTCGAGCGCAGCCAAGAGTCGCGGTAGCTCCCCGCCGTGCCTGTCGCTGTGTATGTCACTGTGAACCTCCCCATTGAAGCTCCTATGTATACATAGAATTCAGGAAGTCTTGCACACGCCGGGTAAAAAGGGAATAGCATGGCGTCTGTGTATACAGAAACCCCAACGTCGGGGAACACCACTCCGGTGGGTACCCGCACGGCCGCACCGCCGGTCGCCGTCGTCAGCGCGAGCGAACGCGCGTACCGGCAGCTGCGCGACGAGATCCTCGACGGAGTCCTCGCCCCGGGCGCCGGCCTCCTCGAGGTCGAGCAGTCCGACCGCATCGGCGTCTCGCGCACCCCGCTCCGGGCCGCCATCGCCCGCCTGATCGCCGACGGGCTCGTCGCCGGCCGCGCCGGCCGCGGATTCATGGTCACGGAGATGTCCGTCGACAGCATCCACGAACTGTACGAACTCCGCCGCGCCCTCGAGGAGCACGCGGCCAGGATCGCGGCGACCCGGCGCGACCCCCACGTCTTCCTCGAGCTGCGCGACCAGTTCCGCACGGCACCCGAACTGCTGCTGCTGGGCGAGGCCGGACTGCACCGGTACTACGAGCTCATCGACGACTTCGACGACGCGCTCGACGCGGCAGTCGGCAACCCGTTCCTCGTCACCGCGCTCGCCAACGTGCGCACCCACCTCGCCAGGATCCGCAGGCTCGCCAGGCACAACCCGGCCCGGCTGCGGGCGGCGGCGGCCGAGCACCTGCTCATCATCGAGGCCATCGTCGCCGGTGATACCTCGCTCGCCGCCCACGCCACCCACGTCCACCTCCACCAGAGCCTCAGCAACGTCCTCGCCGCGCTCGAGGCGAACC
>NZ_JASJVF010000054.1:0-17122 GCF_035019805.1 Cryobacterium sp. 10I1 | reverse complement strand
AAGAGTTAGGCTGACGCCATTCCAGTCTCCGGTACACCCGTCCCCGTCCGTCCCTCCGCCGAGCCAGGGCAGGCAGGCCGCCGCGGCGGCATCCGTCGCCTCACGCACGCGGGCGACGAGGGCGGCGGGATAGGAGTGCGCGCCGAGCACGACGGCGCCGGAACCGGAGCCACGGGGGATGCCCGTCGGCTCGATTTCCGGCTCGGCGGAGGGACGGACGGGGACGGGTGTACCGGAGACTGGAATGGCGTCAGCCTAACTCTTCCGTGTTACGAACGCGGGTCACGAGCTCGCCAGCGCCCTGCCGTCGGCGTCGAGGTAGTCTCGCCAGGACCGCTTCGGCGCCCAGCCGAGCAGGCGCTGCGCCTTCGCGCTCGAGATGCCCGAGGCATCCGGGCGGGAGAGGGGCCGCAGCGGGATCGTGTCGCCATAGTGCTCGTGCAGGATCGCGGCGAAGTCGCGCCCGCCTGCAGTGTCCGGCGCGGCGATGTAGAACACCTCATGGCCGGGCAGCTCCGATTCGGCGGCGAGCACGATGGCGTCCGCGAGGTCGTATGCATCGGTGTAGCTCCACAGGTTGCCGCTGGCCAACGCGGCGTCGCGCACGAGCGGCCCGAGGTTCTGCTCGTAGTTGTCCTCGTTCTGCACCCAGCTCGGCCGCAGGGAGATGCACCGGATGTCCGAACGTGCGACGGCGGCATCCATCAGCTGCTCCCCGAAGAGTTTGGTGAGCGCGTACGGGTCCTGCGGGTGCGCCGGGTGGTCCTCGTCGACGGGCGCATACTCAGGCAGGAAGCCGCGCTCGGCGAACAGGAATCCCGGCACCGTCTCGCTCGAGATGTTCACGAAGCGCGGCACGCCGAAGCGGACGGCGGCCTCGAGAACGTTGAAGGTCGCCATCAGGTTGGTGCGGAACACGACGTGGGCGGGATTCGCGGTCGGGTCCGGGATCGCGGCGGTGTGCACGACAGCGTCGGCTCCGCGGATCACGGCGAAGGCCTCACCGGCATCCGTCAGGTCGGCCATCTGGTAGCGCGCCGCGCCCTCCACCGCCCGCTCGAAGACCGGGCGGGCGAGGTCGACCCCCGTCACGTCGTGGCCGGCTGCGAGCAGCGCCTGGACGGCGGCCCGACCGACTTTTCCGTTGGCACCGGTGACGACAACCTTCATGAGCGCTCCCTTGCTGAACGTGGTGAAAGCCTCACGCTACCGCGCCGGGGCCTGCCGGCTCCGCTCAGACGCCAATGTCGCGCTGGCGCAGCACGAGTGCCGTCACCGCCGCGACGAGCAGGGAACCGCCGTAGAACGCGAGGAGCGCAAGCGGCGGGGCCCCGTTCGTCATCGGGTAGTTTCCGAACGCCCAGTAGTAGGGCGAGAGCCCGTGCAACCACTCGAGGTCGGCGCTCTGGTTGCCGAGGGCGTTGAAGACGTAGCCGACGACCGCGACGAACGCTCCGGCACCGATGCCCCACACCTTGCGGCCCGTGAGCGCGCCGCCGAGCATCGCCACACTGCCGCAGAGCAGCACGAGGCCCGCGAAAAGCAGGCAGGTCTGGGCCAGGTACCCGACGTCGATGCCGAGCTGGCTCGGGCCGTTGAGGAGCGCGATGAGCACGAACATCAGGGCGGTGATCAACAGGACCTTCAGCACGAGCGCCGCGAACCGCTCCACGACCACCTGCACCCGGGTGACGCCGTGGGCGAGGGTCAGCTCGAGCTGGCCG
This sequence comes from Cryobacterium sp. 10I1, assembly GCF_035019805.1. Taxonomy (NCBI): domain Bacteria; kingdom Bacillati; phylum Actinomycetota; class Actinomycetes; order Micrococcales; family Microbacteriaceae; genus Cryobacterium; species Cryobacterium sp. 10I1. The sequence continues at coordinate 15,398 of NZ_JASJVF010000054.1, read as the reverse complement.
GATTCCTCGTCGCCGCCGAGCATGGCCGCGCCCCAGCCGATCGAGGCGATGCTCATCAGCAGGAACCCGATCAGGCCGAAGACCGTCGCCTGGGTGTAGCCGGCCCCGGTGCTGATCTGGTCGTAATTGAGGGTACGGATCAGGGCCCGCGGCAGGGAGTCGATGAGCTTCTGCATCTCGGACGTGCCGATCATGCTCGGGTAGAGCGGCAGGTAGAGGAAGATCGCCGCCGCGATGCCGATTCCCCAGCCGAGCAGGGCTCGCCGGCCGTCTGCGAACGCCTTGCCGAAGATCGGCAGGGGCGCACGGCGGACATCCGTCTCCGTGGACGCGGTCATTTCGGTTCCTTCCTTTCCGCTCGGGACCCGCGGGCGGTTCGGGTCGCCCGGGAGGCCCTGTGCGACTCTGCGGAATCCTCCGGCGCGGTGTAGAGCGCGAGCACGGATTCCTCGAGGTCGGGTTCCTCGAGAACGAGATCCGTGAGGTCGAGCGTGGAGACGGCCTGGATGAAGGGCTGGATCGCACCCTCGAGGGTTGCGGTCGCCTCGGTGGCTGCGGCCCCAGCGGGGCTGGTGACGGCCATGCAGACGAGCCCGGCCATGCCGTCGAGCCGGCCCAGCCGCTCGGAGAGGTCGGCGGGGCGGATGCCGGTGGCCGTCATCCGCAAGTGACGCACGGCCGTTTGGCGCAGTGCCTCGACACTCGCGACGGTGATGATGCGCCCGTCCCGGAGGATCGCGACCTCGTCGGCGGCCTGCTGGATCTCGCTGATCACATGCGAGGACAGGAATACGGTCTGGCCGGCGTCGCGGGCCTCCTTGACGAGCAGCAGGAACTCCTGCTGCATCAGGGGGTCGAGCCCGCTCGTCGGTTCGTCGAGCACGAGGAGTTCCGGCTCGTGCATGAACGCCTGCACGATGCCGAGCTTCTGCTTGTTGCCGCGGGAGAGCTTGCGCACCGGCTGTGCGAGGTCGAGATGGAACCGTTCGGCGAGTTCTTCGATGTGCCCGGTGCGGACGGGACCGGAGATGTCGGCGTAGTGCTGCAGGAGCTTTCGTCCGGTGATGCGGCCCTCGAGGATGAGTTCTCCGGGCAGGAAGCCGATCCGCCGGCGCAACTCGGGGCCGGCGTTGCGCGAGTCGGTGCCGAGAACGGTCGCGTGCCCGGAGCTCGGCCGGATGATGTCGAGCAGGGCGCGCATGGTCGTGGTCTTGCCCGCTCCGTTGGGGCCGATCACGCCGAAGACGCTGCCGCGGGGAACCGTGAAGGTCACACCATGGAGGGCCTGGGTGCTGCCGAAGCGCTTGGTGATCTCGACGGCCTGGATCGCGGCATCCGTGGGCGGGGACGACGCCCCGGGATGTGGCCAGCTCGCTGTTTCGACGTGACTCATCGGGTGTCCTCTCGACTGGGGTATTCCTGGGCCGGCATGGGCTCTGCCGGGGGTGCCGCAGCGGGCTCCGGCGTTGCCGCGAGCGCCTTCCGGGTGACGTTCAGCACGGTCTCGTCTGTGTAGAGCCCGTGGGTGTACAGCTCGACCGACGGCAGCGCGAGCCGCCGCATCGTCTCCTGGCCGAGACCCAGGCCCTCGAAGCCGAGCGACCGGGCGAGGTGTGCGCTCATCGTCATCATCGCCAGGCTCGTCGTCGCGATCAGGACCGCCACCGCGCGCGGGTCGGAGGAGGGGTTCATGGTTCCGTCCGCGATTCCGGCCCGGATGATCGCCTCGGTCTCGTCGACGATCGTGTCCACGAAGGTCCGGCCGGCCGCCGTCTCCTCCGCGATCGCCCGCGACAGGTAGGCGACGTCGACCTCGTATTCCGCGGGGTTCGCGAGGTATCCCTGGATCACGGCCTGGAGTCCCGCCGGGCTCGCCTTGTCGCGGGCCGCGGCCAGCATGGTGCCGATCACGAATTCATCGCACTCCCCGCGGAGGCGCTCCTTGCTGCCGAAGTGATGCACGACGAGGCTCGCGCTCACGCCGGCGGTGGCGGCGATCGCCCGCAGGCTCGATTTGCGGAAGCCGTCCTGAGCGAAATGAACGATCGCGGCATCCCGGATCAAGGCGCGCGCCGTGAGGTCCTCCGGTGGAGAGGGACGAGCTGTACGCATGTTCAACATGCTAAACACTTGTTCAGTGCGGGTCAAGGCCCTCGGTGCGTGACATGCCGGAGCCCGGGTGCTCGCCCTGCAGCCTGCAGGGCGAGCATCCGGGCTCCGGGACTTCCCGGTTGACGATCAGCCGACGGTGCTGCTGAGCGTTCCGATCCCCTCGAGAGTGATGTCGACGCGATCACCGGGATGAACGGCGACAAAGGTGTTCGGAGCACCGGTCATGATCACATCCCCGGGTTCCAGGGTGAGCCAGCGCGTCACGTATGCGAGTGTCGCGGCAACACTCGACGGGAGGTTGAACGACCCGGACCGGGCGCGCACCTCACCGTTGATCGCGACCTCTGTGCTCACGTTCTCGGGGTCGGCCACCTCGGTCTCGATCCAGGGGCCGAGCGGTGTGTAGTTGACTCCACTTTTGCTCTGGAAGTTCTTTTCGTCGACGGGCACCTGATCGACGTTCGTCACGTCGTTCGCGACCGTGAATCCGAGAACGTAGTCGAAGGCGTTTTCTACAGTGAGCGCGGTAGCCGATCGCCCGATGACGACGGCAAGTTCTCCTTCGACGTTGACCGTTCCCACGCCACGCTGAGCCAGGATCTCGTCGCCAGGCCCCGCGACGGTGTGTGCCGATTTCTGCCAGGCCTGAATGGGCAGGACGTGGTTGTTGTTGGTGAGGTTATGAGCAATTCCGACGACGAGGCCGGGTTGCACCGGGGCAAGGAGCACGGCACCGTCCATGGGTGTCGAGTCCCCGGTGAAGATGATTTCCCGGGCGAAAGGATCGATGATGAAGTCCCAACGATCGTCCACGGCCACCGCAGAGCGGGGCCCTTCTGGAGTTTCGAGTCGTGCTATCCGCATGCTGTGCTTTCTGATTTGGTCGAATGAGGAGAGAAGCTGCGTCAGCTGCCGACACGTGCGAGGAATTCCTTGTGCGACACCATGTGTTCGGGACGTGTCTCAACCTGAACCGCGCTGTCGAACAGTGCGTCGTTGAGAAGCGTCAGGTCACGGCCGCGGGTCTCGGGTGTCACGAAAGTCGTTGCGAACGTGATCGCGGCGAGGATGAAGACATAGATGGCCAGCGGCCACCAGGCCCCACCGCTGGCGCCGATGAGGAAAGCACCGAGGACCGGCGCGATCCCGCCGGCAAGGATGGCACTGAATTCCCGTGACGTCGCAACACCGAGATACCGGTGTTGGTTGCCGAACATTTCAGGAAGGAGCGCGCACTGCGCGCCGAGCATGGTGTTGACTCCGAGGCCGATTGCAACGGCGATCACGATGATGACGATTACAGGGTTTCCGAGCGACAGCAGCCACCAGCCGGGGAAGGCAAGCACCAGAAGGACCGCCGCGCCGAACCGGTAGACGGGGACCCGTCCGAAGCGATCAGAGAGGTGACCGGCGAACGGAACCGTCACCATCCCGACCAACGATCCAACCGCGACGGCGAGCGGGCCGATCCACGTGCCGACTCCAACGGTTGTGACCACGAAACTCACGGCGAGAGTGCTGAAGATATAGGAGCCCCCGTTCTCCGCCATCCGCAGGCCGATTCCACGCAGAACCGAGGGGAATGAGCCGCGGAAAACCTCGCGGAGGGGACTCTCGGCAACCTGATCCTGCTTTTCGAGAGTGATGAATGTCGGGCTTTCCCGCAGGCGCATCCGGATGAAGACGGCGACACCGATGAGCAGGATGGAGGCGAGGAAGGGAATGCGCCACACTCCCGCGAGCAGGACCTCCGTGGGGAGGGTGCCGAGGTAGACGAACACTCCCGCGGCAAGCAAGGTTCCTGCCTGAATCCCAATGAAGGGGAGGGCCGCGAAGAAGCCGCGTCGGCGAACGGGTGCGTATTCGGCCATAAGGACCGTCGCGCCCGCCTGTTCGGCGCCAGCACCGAAGCCTTGCAAGAGCCGGAGCAAAACCAGGAGAGCCGGGGCCCACAGGCCGGCCTGCTCATAGGTCGGCAAGACGCCGACGAGAGTGGATGCGCCACCCATGATGGCGATCGTCGTGAGTAGAACCCATTTACGACCGAGCTTGTCGCCGATCGTGCCGAAGAAAAGCCCCCCGAGTGGACGTGCGGCGAAGGCCACCCCAAAGGTGGCGAAGCTCGCGACCAGGGCAACGGCAGGTGTGAGGTTGGAGAAGAATACCTTGCTGAAGATCAGGGCCGACGCGAGCCCGTACAGGGCGAAGTCGTAATATTCCAGCGCACTGCCCACGCTTGATGCCAAAGTGGCCCGACGAAGATTCGCCGCGTAATCCGGATCCGAAGCCCCACTGGAACCGCCCGGTTGATTCTCACTGCTCACGATGTCTCACCCTCCATTGGATGACCCCTGAGTCGAATGAATTACTCGGAATTCACCCAAGTCGAGGCGTCGATGCGGGCGTCTGTGCCCGTAGGAATGATGCTACACCCGGCTGAACAGAGTTCGGCATTCTGAACGATTATTTTTCGACAGGAACAATCGTCGGTCGCGTCAGCTCCGCTGCCGCCATCCGAAGAGCCGCCAGGACGCGCGCCCGCTCCTCCGGTGAATCATTCGGGTGCACCAGCGACGCACCGATTCCGAACGATGGTTCTCCGCTTCGCGTCGAAGGGACGAGGACTGCCAAACCGACCACGCTCAAGTGGATCTCACCCTCATCGATGGCATATCCGCGCTCACGCGTCATCTTCAACTTCCGCTGCAACGTCTCCAGGTCCTTCGTTGAACGATCAGTGAAAGTCACGAGTCGATTGGGGTCCGCGTACAGCGCTTCAACCTCGTCCGGTGGTAGTTCCGCGAGGAGTACCGTACCCACCGCGGTCGCTGACGACGGGTAGCGATCTCCGACGCCCGCAGACAACGGGAACCGCTCCCTCCCTTCGTACGCCGCCAGATAGAGGACCCTGGCTCCGTCCAACATTGCAATCTGCACAAGTTGTGTGGTGAGCACCTCCGACTCTTCGCAGATCCGGTAGAACTCCCGAATCTGGTCGAACCCCGCGAGGTAAGCGCTTCCGAGCTCGACCGCGCGTCTGCCCAGTAGATATCCTCCACCGCTTCGCCGGATGAGCCCGCCCTCTTCGAGCGACGCACACAGATTGGACGTCGACGACTTGGCTATACCCAACTCTCGCGCGATATCGCTCAAGGAACGGGCGCGGCCGGGCGAGAGCGCGAGCAGATCGAGGATCCTGACCGCCTTCAAGACTGCCGGCGCCTGAGCACCCTTTTCAACCTCGATGACGCTCATTCCGCTTCCTCCTTGGCGCCGCGCTGCGCCGCATGGCGGCAGCCGAAACACACCCCGATGGTACCAGTCGCCCACTTTCACGGGGCGACCACCATCCACAGTGGTGAATGCGGTTCTGTATGCTGTTCAAATGTCAACGTTGCCCCCCGCCGAATCAGGTCCTGTATCCGTGGGAATGATCGGGCTGGGAAACATGGGGTTGCCCATGGCCCTGAACCTGCTCCGCGCCAGCGGACCGGACAGGCACATCCGCAAAGTCACGGTCACGGGGCGATCACGAGAACGTTCTGCGGCGCTACTGGCAGCCGGAGCGGCATGGGCAGGCACGCCGCGCGAACTCGCGGAGCAGTCGGACGTCCTCATCCTCATGGTTCCCGATTTGCCTCAGGTGGAGGAGGTTCTTTTCGGGCCAGACGGCGTCGCCGAAGCGTCCACGGAGCTTGTCGTGGTCGTCTCGGCCACGGTCTCAGCTGCCGGACTGCGCACGGTCGACGCTCGACTCCGTCACGGTACGCACGGGCGAATGGTTCTTGTCGACGCCCCCGTCAGCGGCGGCACCGAAGGCGCGGAAGCAGGAATACTCTCGATCATGGTCGGCGGCGACGTCGAACCCGTCGCACGCGTCCTGCCGGTCCTCAGCGCCTGTGGGTCCCCATTGAGACTGGGGCCACTTGGAGCCGGCGCCGTGGCCAAAGCCTGCAACCAGCTCATCGTCGCTGCGACAATGAGCGCGATCGCCGAAGCGAGCGTGATCGCCGAACGCTCAGGCCTTGACCTTGGCGCCCTGTTGGACCTTCTCCAGGGCGGCTATGCGGGCAGCCGCGTTCTGGAGACGAAGGGTCGACGGCTCGTCGAGCGCGACTACACGCCAACAGGGGCGGCCAAATTCATGGTCAAGGACCTGAGTTTCGCGGCAGCCGCTGCTGCAGATACCCGCACGGTGGCCCCGACCCTGGCCGCCGTGCGGGAATCCTTCCTACGGTTGACCGAAGCGGGCCTCGGAGACCAGGATCTCGCCGTCATCCACCGATACGTCGGCAGTCTTTGATTTCATTGGTCGAGGCTTCGGCAGCTACTGAGACACCGCCGGAACCCGCAGGGACGTGACCGCAGCGGCAACAATTTCGCTGACCCCTGCGGCGATGTCGACGACGGTTCCCTCCTCGGTGTCGCAGAGCGGCTCAAGAGTACGGAGTTGGGACTCCAAAAGCTCAGGCGGCATGAAATGTCCTCCGCGGTCGCGGAGGCGCGCCGCCAGTAATTCAGGAGTACCAGAAAGGTGCACGAAGTACGTTCCAGGCGCCTCGGCACGAATCGCGTCCCGATAGCTCCGTTTGAGCGCGGAGCATGCAATGACGAGCCCCTGGCCATCGGCTCGCGCGGCGGAAAGGGCGCCGCCGACGAGCGAGAGCCACGGCATCCGGTCCGCGTCGTCGAGGGGACGGCCTGCGGCCATTTTGGCGATATTGGCCGCGGGGTGGAGCACGTCGCTGTCGATGAACGACTCGCCGATGGCCCGCGAAAGCTGTTCACCGACTGTCGACTTGCCCGCACCGCACACTCCCATCACGACGACAAGCGGATGTTGGACGGAGTTGATCATGGCGTTCTAGTCCCGTTCTTCGAAGCTGAGTAAGACCTTGCCGGATGCAGCGGGGTCGCGGGCGATTTCGAAGGCCGCAGCGGCCTCACCAACGGGGAAGACCTGGGTCACGATTCCGCCGACGTCGAGGGAGCCGTCGGCGAGAGCGGCCACGACCTCGTCGATCTCGTCATTGAACCGGAACGATCCGACGAGTTCCAGCTCGCGGACGATCGCCAGCGAGATCAGGGCCGGCTGCTCGCCGGACGGCAGCAGTCCGACCATCACGATGCGTCCTCCACGGGTGGCACCGCGCACCGCCGATTCGAGTCCCCGGTAGTTGCCGGACGACTCGATCACGATATCGGCGTCGACGCGCGCAATCGCGTCCGCATCGGTGGCGAGGAGCGTTTGGGTCGCACCGAGCAGGCGCGCCCTCGACAGGGGCGGCTCGACCGTGTCGACCGCGATGATCTCCGCTGCGCCATGGTGCCGCAGCACGGCGATCACGAGCGACCCGATCGGACCGCACCCGACAACGAGAGCTCGTCTGCCGCGCACCTCGCCTGCTCGCCCAACGGCGTGCCACGCAACGGCGGCCGGTTCCACGAGAGCGGCGTCGCGAAGCGACAGCCCCTTCGGGAGTTTCCGCAGCATCCGGCTGGGCAGCGCGACCCGCCTGGCAAATGCACCCGACCGGTGCGGGAACCGGGCAGCACTGCCGAGATAGGTCCCGCCCGGTGCAAGATTCGGCCGCTCGATCGGATAGCGACTGCCATCACCCGGCCCCGGCGTCAGGGGGTGTACCGCGACACGGGTCCCGGCAACGGGTCCGGATCCGTCTGCGGCCGACGTGACGACCGTTCCGACGATTTCATGCCCGAGCAGAAGCGGCTCTCGGAGAATGGATTCTCCGGCCGCCCCATCGAGCCAGTAGTGCAGGTCTGATCCGCAAATGCCACCGAAGGCGACCTCAACGACCGCCTCATCAGCCTCAGGCCGCGGCTCTCCGATGGCCTCGACCCGAAGGTCTCCCTTGGCGTGGGCGACAACGCCGAGAACGCCGGTGTGAATATTCGACATGTTGGACTCCTCTGTCCTGTGAATGTGGTTCCGTTCGCTGAATCCGCTGTGCGCAGGCCAGGTTGCTGACCGGGTCTCGTCACACCACGGCGGTCATTCCGCCGTCGACGAAGATCGTCTGCCCGTTGACGAAGTCCGACGCGGGCGACACGAGGTAGATCAGGGTGCCGACCAGGTCTGCGACATCGCCCCAGCGTCCGGCAGGTGTTCGCGTGCGCACCCAGGAGCTGAAGGCCTCGTCCGCGACCAGAGCCTTCGTGAGCTCGGTCGCGAAATACCCGGGCGCGAGGGCGTTCACTTGGATGCCGCTGACCGCAAGATCAGCACACATGCCCTTCGTCAGCATCGAGATTCCGCCCTTGGTCGCAGCGTATGGCGCAATGCCTGCTCGCCCGAGCTGGCTTTGCACCGATCCGATATTCACGATCTTGCCGCTGCCGCGGGTCACCATCCCTCGAGCGGCCTGCTGGCCGACCAGGAATGCACCGGTGAGGTTGGTCGCGACGATGTCGTTCCAGTCAGTGAAGGTGAACTCGGTGAACGGGGCCCTGCGCTGAATTCCGGCGTTGTTGACCAGGATGTCCAGCACACCCCACTCATTCTCGATCGCCGCGATTCCATCGGCGACGGCGGCCGGGTCGGTGATGTCGAAGGTGGATGCGATCGTTTCCACCCGGCCGGATTTCTCCAGCCCGGAGCGGGCCGCGTCAACCTGATCGCGGTTGCGTCCGTGGACGACAACCCGCACTCCCGCGTCCGCGAGGCCGCCCGCGAGCGCAAGTCCGATTCCTCGGCTCGATCCCGTGACGAGTGCCGTCTTCCCCGAGACGTCAAATAGCGTGTTCATCAGTTCTCTCCTGTGTCTTTCAGTAGAACTCGACGGTATCGACCCGGTTTATCAGGGGTTGTCCGTCGAGGAAGCGAGTGGCATTGCGGGTGAAGAGCTCGGCGATCAGCCGGTCCTCTGCAGCGTTGAGAGCGGCGGTGTGCGGGCTGACCAGGACGTTCGGCAGATCCCAGAATGGGCTGTCGGTGGCGAGGGGTTCTTCGGCGAACACGTCGAGGGCCGCGAACCCGACCCGGCCGTTCCGCAGCGCACGCAACAGTTCGTCCTGGTCGATGACGGTCCCACGTCCCACGTTCACGACGGTCGCGCCCGGCTTGATCCGGGAAAAGAAGTCGCTGCCGAAGAGTCCGTTGGTCGCAGCGGTCCCGGGCAGGGTCGCGACGACAGCATCCAGCTCGTGCGCCACGGAGGGGATTTCTTCGGGCTGGATGAAGCGGGAGACTCCCGGGATGTCCTGCGAGCCACGGGTCGTGCCGATCACGCGTGCGCCGAGTGCGGCAAGACGGGAAGCGACTCCGGCACCGATGCCACCGAGACCGGCGACAAGGACCGTCTGCTCACTCACAAGCCCCATGGTCCAGCGGCCACTCCAGGTGTGGTCGTGCTGCTGGGCAAGGAGGCGCGGCAATGACTTGGCGCCGGCGAGCACCCCGAAGAGTGCGAATTCGGCGAGGGGACCGCCATGCACGCCGGCGGAAGTCGTGAAGGCAACCCGTTCCAGCTGCGCCGCGCTGAGCTCTGCGGCGGCAACCTGTCCGCCGCCGCCCGCCGCCATGGTTTGCACCCAGCGCAAGCGCGGGTTGACTCCGACGGTCTTCTTCAGTGCCGCGGAATCGACGTCCGGGATGCCGTAGAGCACGTCCGCGCTATCGACGAGGGCCGTGAAGCGCTCCTGCTGCGCAGCAGTGCGGTGGAAGGAAGGGTCGCCGTTGAAATCGCCGGGATGGCGCTGCGGGGGCAACAGCTCCTGATCGCGGATGAGCTGCAGGCGGGGTTCACCCGTTTCGATGCGGTGGCATAGTTCCTCGGACAGTGGAGCCGCGACAACGACTCGAAGGCGAGTATCTGATTCGATCACTGTATTTACCCTTTTCTGCGCCGAATAGGGGTCGGTGTGCGGCGCTCCTGAATGTCAAGCTGCATCCATCCTACTGAACAGAGTTCGCTAGAGTGAACGACATGTCAAACCAACGTAGTTTTCCTGCTGCAAATTCGCTTACTGTCGGAGTCATTGGATTGGGAGTGATGGGCCGCCCGATGGCTGCAAGCCTCCTGCGCAGCCCTGCAGCCTCCTGGAACGTTGTCATCAGCGACCGAGGACGCGAACGCTATTCCGAACTCTTGGATTCGGGAGCCTCCTGGGCGGAATCCCCGCGGCGGCTCGCTGAACAGGCCGACATCATCGTCGACATGCTCCCGGACCTTCCGCAACTTGAACAGGTTCTGAACGGCCCCGACGGTATCGTTTCGGGTATCACGACCCTCACTTTGTTGGTGATTTCCTCCACGTCCTCCGCGTCCGGCATCCGTGAGCTCGCGGACAGGCTCGCAACTGAGACCAACGGTCTCCTCCACGTCGTCGATGCCCCTGTGAGCGGCGGCGAAGACGGTGCGGTCGCGGGGACACTCTCGATTATGGTCGGCGGCAGCGCTGACGATGTCGACCTCGCACTGCCCGTGTTACGGGCCATCGGGACCCCGGCGCACCTCGGTCCGCTCGGTGCCGGCGCAATCGCCAAGTTCTGCAATCAACTCATCGTGGCGGCGAATATTCTGGCGCTCGGCGAAGCTGCGGTCCTGGCGGAACGGAGCGGCCTCGACCTCGGCGCCCTCTTCGACCTTCTCGAAAACGGGTACGCGGGCAGTCGGGTCCTGGACAGCCGGAAGCGGCGTATCGTCGACGCGGACTATCGCCCGTCCGGAGTCGCCAGGTACATGATCAAGGACCTCCGCTACGCACTCGAAGAAGCCGATCGAACCGGCACCGATGCCGCTCAGCTGCGTCTGCTGCTCGACACCTTCACCGATCTCACCGCACACGGTTTCGGCGACCAGGACATTGCGGTCACGCGGGCCTATGTCGAGTCGAAGAACCCGCCACCGGTCGCAGTCGCCTAACCGCACCCTGATGGTCCGATGTCTGCCACACAGCGGGCAGGCACCGGCTGAGAATCGCGCCCGCTCATCAACAGTCCCACTGTGGGAAAATCAGGTGAACCCTGGAGGTTTCCCATGTCAACCATTCCCACAGCACTTCCCGTCCTGCCGGCGTCCGTCCACCTCGCCCCCGGCGTCGGCGGGCTCCCCATCGTCCGTGTCACCGGCCGCGCCGGGTCGGCCGAGGTGTACCTGCACGGTGCGCACGTCGCCTCGTGGGTTCCGGCCGGCGGAGCCCCCGTGCTCTGGATGAGCGCGGCGAGCCGCTTCACCCCGGGCACCGCCATCCGCGGCGGAATCCCGATCTGCTTCCCCTGGTTCGGTCCGAACGCAGCGGATACGACGGCGCCGGCCCACGGGTTCGCCCGCGTGACCGAGTGGCAGCTGTCCGGCGCCGCCGAGGTCGCTGACGATGTGGTGCTGACCTTCCACCTGACGGACTCGCCCGCGACGCGCGCGTCGGCGTGGCCGCATCCGTTCGAAGCCCGCTACACCGTGACCGTCGGTGCGACGCTCCGCCTCGAGCTGACCGTGACCAACCGGGACACGGTGGCCGTGACCGTCGAGGAGGCGCTGCACAGCTACTTCGCGATCGACGACATCCACCGGACGACGGTCACCGGGCTCGAGGGCGCCCCGTTCCTCGACAAGGTCTCAGGCGGCACGCTCGAGCCAGGGGCCGACGGCCCCGTCGGCTTCGTGGCGGAGACCGACCGGGTCTACCCCGGCACCACGGCCACCACGGTCATCAAGGACGGGACGCGCAGCATCGCCGTCGCGAAGACCGGCTCCGAGAGCACCGTCGTCTGGAACCCATGGATCGACAAGGCCGCGGCAATGGCGGACTTCGGCTCCCAGGAATGGACCGGCATGGTCTGCGTCGAGACCTGCAACGTGGGCGCAGCCGCGATCACCCTCGCCCCCGGCACGAGCCACACGATGACAGCGGAGTTCACCGTCACTGAAGCAGCTTGAGAGTCACCTTTCCGGTCGAGAGTGACCGCTGTAACGGGCACTCTCGACCGGAAAGGTAGTGGTCAGGAGGCGGTCGGGGAGACCGGGGCGTCGCGGAGCAGCCAGCCGATGGCGTCCGCGGCGCTCCACCCTTCCGGATGTGCAGCGAGGAGCACGGCGGCCCCGTCGATGTCGTTGCCGAGCGTCAGCAGCGGCGCCTCGACGTAGCCGGTCTTGCGGGTCTGGCCGAGGCCGACGGTCGCGGTGAGCGCGTTGCAGAGGCAGGCGCGGCCGGCAGCATCCTCGGCGGTGCCTCCCTTGCGCACGTACATGTGCACGGGTTCGCTCGGGCAGCGGAACCCGACCGTGCCGTCCTTCTTCGCATAGGGCTCGCGCAGGTAGCTGAGGTCGCAGAGACGCACCCGGTCGGCGTAGACCGCCGGTTCGGACAACGTGCCCGGCAGCTGGGCCACCTTGAACGGGAATCCCGTCGGCGAGGCGGCGGCGTCGGTGCGGATCGAGAGCTCCGTCGCGTCGAGGCGGCCGAGCACCTGGTCGCGCAGTTCGGGGGCGAGGCCGGACTCCTGGCTGAGCGCGAACAGGGTGCCGACCTGCACGCCCTGTGCTCCCGCGGCGAGCGCGACGGCGAGGCGTTCCGGCTGCCCGTAGCCGCCGGCGAGCCAGAACGGCAGGCCGAGTTCGGCGATCTTGACGATGTTCGCGTCGTCGCGCGGGCCGTAAATCGGCTGGTCGTCGTCGTCAAGGGTGAGCCGGCCGCGCGGGGGCGCGTTGTGCCCGCCTGCCGTCGGGCCCTCGATGATGAACCCGTCCGGGCGGATGTCCGCATCGCGCGCGAGGTAGAACGCGAGCACGTGCGCCGAGACGATGGCGAGGAAGAACGGGCGGAGTAGCGGCGGGAAGGTCTCCGGCGTCAGCCCGAGGACGTCGACGGGATCCACGCTCACGGTGTGGACGGCATCCGCTTCGGCCCCGTGCACGTCGATGTCGATCGTGCCGACCCGGCCGGCGGCGAGCTCATCGAGGAGGTGCGGGATCTGGCGCGGGATGCCGGCGCCCATCAGGACGTAGTCGACCCCGGCGAGCATGGCGCCGAGTGCGGCCGGCGGGGTCGCCATCTGCACCTTCTCCATGTAGTTGATCCCGACGATCCCGGTGTGGCCCTCCTTGGCCAGCCAGACCTCGGTGAAGTTGCCGAGCACGCTGAGCTCCTGCTGCTCGCGGGTGGGCTTCAGGGACAGTTTGGGTACGGGAAGGTACGGCTCGCCCTCCGCGCGGCCCTCGGCCTGGAAGTAGCGCTCGAGAACGGGCCCGACCAGTGCGGGAACCGGGAACGCGGCGAGCGCCCGGCGGATGTGTCCGCCGGCGTCGCCGTCCTGAAGCCTGCGTGTGAGGACGGAGTCGAGGGCGACGCCGGAGACGACGCCGAGCTGGCCGGTGCGGGCCACCGCATTGGCGAGCCGCCAGGACGAGACGGCCATGCCCATGCCGCCCTGGATGACCACGGGCAGTGTTCTGTCGGACAAGAGGGCCTCCGTCGATCTGCGCCGGGGCGTCCGCCGCGAGAACGGGGGTGCCACTGCAGTCGCTGAGACCGGGGGTGATCAGTTGCAGGGCGCAGGGCAATCGTAACTCACGGCATATTCCCGAATCGGGTTGCATTCGGGCCGCGACCCCGTGACCGGGATACCGGATCGTGGCAGACTCGATGAGTAAGACGGAGATGGAGGTTGGCCTGCACCCGCGCCAGAGTCTGCGGGCAGGCATGTGATGACACACCATGTGAGACAACGCTTGTAAGCGAAAGGACGCTTGACATGAGTTTCATCGGATTTCTACTTCTCGGCCTGATCGCCGGCGCGATCGCCAAGGCCATCCTGCCCGGCACCCAGGGCGGCGGCTGGTTCGTGACCCTGCTCCTCGGAGTGGTGGGCGCGATCCTCGGCGGCTGGCTCGGGTCCCTCCTCTTCGGCGTCGGCATCGGCGATTTCTTCCAGCTGTCCAGCTGGTTGCTCGCCATTGCAGGGTCGATCATCGTGCTGCTGATCTATGGCGCCGTCGTCAACCGGAGGCACACCGCGTAGCGGCGGCCGCACACGCCCGGTGCATCACCACCGTCACCTGCGCTGCCCGCCTCAGAAACGGCAGCCGCGACTCTAGCGGTGCTCTGACACCGCGGTGACGTCGTGCAGGTGATGCACCGGGTCATGCACGAAGTACTGTCCCATCGTCGTCACAGTGAACCGGGCGCCGTCGCTGCGCCTGCCGACCCGACCGAGTTCGGCGGCGGGGACCGCGGTAAACGCAACGGCCGCGGATGCCGCGGCCTCGGCCAGTTCGACGGCGACCCGTTCCGGGGCCTGCTCGCCGTACCGTTCCGCCACGGCCGTCGCGTCCTGGTCCCAGTTCGGGAACAGGGGGTCGTCCTCCGAGCGCATCAGCGCGAGCCGGACGGTGAAAATACGGAACACATCGCGAACATGGGCGGCGTACTCCAGGGCGGACCAGGTGTGCTCGCTCGGCCGCACCGCGACATCCGCTCGCTCGAGCACGGGCAGCCAGGCCGCGGCGTTCTCGCGGATCAACCGTGGGATGTCCTCGAAGACGACATCCGCGGCGACGAAACCGCACTCGGGGCAGGGGCGCTCGAGCACCCAGGTCCAGTCCTTGGTGTCCGGGGGAATATTCATGCCGCGAGCCTACCAATCCGCTGTGAGGTTCATTCCGAACTACTGGCAACCGCACCCCCGCGGTCTCTACCAGGAGGAAATCTCATGCGCACTTCACCGAACCGCCTCGTCGCCACCGTCTTCGGAGCCGTCTACCTGCTCGTCGGCCTGCTCGGCTTCGCCGTCACGGGTGGGGTCAGCTTCATCGCCACCCAGGGCGGGCTCCTGCTCGGCCTCTTCGCCGTCAACCCGCTGCACAACGTCGCCCACCTGCTGATCGGCGCCGCACTGCTCATCGCCGGCCTCTCGGGCGTCACCGCGGCCAAGTCCGTCAACACCACGATCGGCGCGGTCTACCTGCTCCTCGGCATCGTCGGGTTCTTCATCGCTGGCTCGGAGCTCAACATCCTCGCCCTCAACACGCCAGACCACTTCCTGCACCTCGCCAGTGCGATCGTGCTGCTCGGTGCGGGCCTCGCCGCCGACAAGGTCGTCCGCCACTCCGCGGTCGCCTGAACCGCCGGCCGCTCCACACCCGCATTCGCCACGCAGCACGCCGCACCACGCATCCACGAACAGGAGCTTTGATGACCCCGATCAGCCGCCTCTGGCTCTCCTCTGCCGCCATCGGCGCGGGAACGATCCACCTCGCCGTGGGTGCGAGCGCCCCGGTGCTCCTCATGATCACCCTGGTCGGGCTCGGCGCTGCCGAGCTCGGCTG
>NZ_JASJVF010000053.1:0-17516 GCF_035019805.1 Cryobacterium sp. 10I1 | reverse complement strand
GGGTAGACGACAGTGTCGGCGTGGGTTCCGCGGTCGCCGTCGCCGCCGGAATCGGAGTGGGCGTTGGTTCCGGGGTCTCCGTCGGTGTCGGTGTCGACGTCGGAAGAGGAGCGGGCGTTGGTTCGGGCGTCGGCGTCGGTGTCGACGTCGGAAGAGGAGCGGGCGTTGGTTCCGGCGTCGCCGTCGGCGCGGGCTCTGGCGACGGTGCCAGAGTGGGCGTGGGCTCCGGTATCGCCGTCGGTGTTGCCGTCGCCGTCGTCGTCGTCGCAGGCGTTGGATCGGGCGAGGGCGTGGGTATCGGATCCGGCGTGACTGCGGTCGTTGCAACCGGAACCGGCTGGTCCACGGGCTGCGCGGCGTCCGCCCGTGCCGGCGTCGGCATCCCCGTGATCACGAGCACGACGATCGCGATCGTTGCGAGCGGAGGCGCCAGTCGGGAGGCCGGGTGAGTTTCCGCACGGCGGCTGATCCGACGGACACCTCGTGGTGCACTCATGAGCCTCCGCAATCCAGCTTCGGGTGATGGACGGGCAGATCGACCGGGTCGATGCCCGGCCATCGTGACACGGACCGGCCCGGGCAACAAGCGCGGCACGGGGGTTTGCCACGCCGGACTCCGGGGAGGATGGGCTCCCATCGTGACCACCGCACCCTGGGCCGACAAGCCTCACGCTGGGGGTGCCCGACCACCCAATTCAGGGGGCAGGGGTGCTCGCCCCCCAATTTTGGGGAGACGAGCATCCCTCAGGTGCGGCTTGGTCGCCAGGTCGCGTCCGACCAGCATGGAGCCTTCCAGACGTTGGAGGTCACCATGGAATCGACGAGAGACTTGTCCGGGTTCACGCCGTCGAGGCGGCCTCTGTGGCAGCGGATTGTGATCGCCGCCACTGCCGTGGTCATGCCGATAGCGATGCTCTCGGCTCCGCCCGCGCTGCCCGCCGAGGCCGCGACGACGAGCAGCCTGACGCTGAACGTGATCAGCGCACGCACGGAGCCTCGCGCCTTCTCGGGTGCGGGAGTCGCCAAGGGTGCCGCCATCCCGAACTTCACCTACATGATCAACGAGGACAACACCGGTTCGACCGTCCAGCGGACGCCGGCGCTCGGTTCCGGCTGCAACACCCTCGACGCCGGGTATCCGGGCTCCTGCGAGTGGACGTCGATCAGGGAGACTCCGCACACCACGAGCCCGATCGTGCGCCAGGGCGACCAAGCCGACTTCGCCAGCGGCCTGGCCCTGCCGAACGGGCGTTACCTGATCTCTGTGCTCTCCGACGGCTACAAGATCGACGGCGCGCACTTCACCGTTCCGCTCGCCGACCCGGGTCTCGTCACCGTCGAACTGCAGCCGACGCCCCTTCCCGACTCGACGCTCCGGGCGCAGATCTTCCAGGACAGCGCGACGACCAACGGGACCCTCGACCAGGGCGAGCCGGGCCTGGCCGGCTTCACCGGCCACATCGCCGACACCCTCGGCGAGGTGCAGACCGACGTCTATGGCAACCCCCTGTGCACCGTGTACCAGGGTGAGGACCCGATCAGCCACGTGATCCCCTTGGCCAGCCTCGACGCGGGCATGCTCCCCGTGCCGATCGCGGGGTCAGGCGGCCACTGCGTCAGCGATGCCGACGGCATCCTGACCATGCCCCACCTGGGAAGCAACCGCTACGCGCTCACCGCCTCGGCCCCGCCCAACCAGACCTGGATCCAGACCACGACCCTTGAAGGAAACCACGACTTCGACGCCTGGGTGATGGAGGGCAGCACCGGATACGACACCGAGGCCCTGCTGGCCGGCGAACCCGTACCCGGGCCGATCTTCGGATTCGTGAAGCCCACGAACACCCTGACCGCCGGCTCGGGCCACATCACAGGCGCGGTCGTCAACGTCAAGCAGTACAGCCCGCCCAAGGGCGGCGACTTCAACCACTGGCTCGGTCTGACCGGGAGCAAGATGGGCAAGCCGATCGTCAACCCGTGGCTCTCGCTCAGCGACCTGCAGGCCGGCGACCAGGCAGTCTGGGTGGGTCACGGCGGCACGGACGGCACCTTCGACATCTCGGGCGTGCCCGACGGCAACTACAGCCTGAGCTGGTGGGACGAGCCGCAGAACCACTTCCTCGACTCGGTCAATGTGACCGTGAAGAACGGCGAGACGGTGAAGATGGGTAATCTGCCGGACAGCGGCTGGTGGACCGAATACGACGGGTACGTCTTCAACGACACCAATCGCAACGGCGTGAAAGACCCGGGCGAGACCGGCATGCCCAACTTCACGCTGACCATGCGCAAGCAGGACAACTCGCTGATGGACAGAGGGACGAACCTCGTCACCACCGACAGCACCGGGTATTACCACTTCGAGAGCGCATACCCCCTCAGCGAGTGGACCGTCATGGAAAACTTCAACAACTCCTTCTACACGACCGGTGTCACCTACCAGTCAGACAACCAGCCGACCCCGACCACGGTGAAAGGCGCCGGCGTCGACGTCAGCGTGCTCAGTATCATCGGCCTCAGCGGCACGATGGACTGGGGCGTTCACTCCTACGATTCGACAGGCGCCAACGGCATCGACCCCCGCAATGGCGGCATCGTCGGCTCGGTCAGCTACGACACGACCCGCAATGAGCTCGACCCGCAATATGCCGCATCAGAGGACTGGCAGCCTGGCGTTTCCGACGTGCCCGTTGAGCTCTGGTCCACGGTCGACTGCGGCACGACGACCGCACCGTGTGGTGGCACGAACGACGCGTTCGAGCTCGCGCCGGACGGGTCGTTGGCCAAGGGGAAGCTGCTGAACACCTACCTCTCCGAACACTGGAGCCGCCCGACCGGATGCGTAGCCCGGGATGTCGACGGCAAGCCTCTCGTCCACGCCGCAGACAACTCCGTGGCCTTCGACGAGAACGTGCTCGCGCCGAATCAGGAGACATCGGGAGAGTGCATCTCAAGCTTCATCCAGGGCGTTCAGTTCGGGCCGTACCCGACTGACCAGGGCACATCGGCGGCCAACTTCGGTGCGGCCGTTGACGGCAACTATGGCTTCGCCGACGCCTGCACAGGCACGTTGATCGCCACAGATCCGGCCAACCCCGTGTGCGACGGCGGAACCTTCCAGCCGCTCGGAAGCGGCGATTACCTGGTCAAGATCGCTATCCCGCAGGATGCCACCGGCGACCCCCTGTACAAGGTGACCAGCGAGACAGACATCAACATCGCCAACGGCGATCAGATTGTTCCGCAGGTGCCGCCGCCGGCATGCGCAGGAACGCTCCACACCGTCGACCTCGCGGGCAGCAAGACGGACAACTACCCCGCAGTGGTCGGCGACGGCACCAACGGGGTCCCCGTCGGGGTCACCGTGCCGGCCTCGACAGCAGTCTCGAACCCCCCGTTCCTGGGCATGGGTGGGTCGCCCTATGAAGGCGCAGCCAAGCCGACCTGCGACACCAAACTGGTGCGGGTGAACAACGGCAAGTCCGTCGTGCCCATGTTCAACATCTTCACGGATGTCCCCGTCCCGGCCCGTCTGCGCGGCCTGATCGTGGACGACATCAACTTCTCCACCGACCCGCGGTCCACGCTCTTCGGGGAGAAGACGGGTGTGTCCTTCGCACCGGTCGGGATCTATGACTTCGCCAACCGGCTGGTCACGACCGTCGAGTCCGATTTCAACGGCGCGTACGACGTGCTGCTGCCCTCGACGAACCACATCAGCTGCCCGACCCCCTCGGGTGTCTGCGCCAACATGTACCGCTTCGTGGGCAACGACCCCGGTGTCCCCGGGCATCTGAACGCAAACTACAACCCCCGATATCGCTCGATCGCGACCGAGTTCGAGGCATTCCCCGGCGTGACCATTCCGACCGACCTCGCCCCGACCCAGGTCGGCGTGTATGTCGGGTCACCGACCACCGGGGTCAACACGGCGGTGACCTGCGCCCTCGACGCCGCCACACCACAGCTTCTGAGCGTGTCGCAACCGTACGTGGCCGCAACGGGCAGCCGCTCCTTCACCATCGCCGGGACCGGCTTCGGCGCGGCCCAGGGCACGGGCCACGTCAATCTGGGCACGACAACGCTCGACATCACCGCGTGGAGCGACACGTCGATCACAGCCAGCGTGCCTGTCGCAGCCCCGGTCGGGGCGCAGCAGCTCACGATCACATCGGGCAACGGGCAAAGCACCATCAACGGGCTCAGCTTCCATGTGCTCGGAACCGGCTACAACCCTGCCGTTCGAGAGGTCGGCCCCGGCCGCACCCACGCAACGATCCAGGCCGCACTGGACGCCGCGTTCGCCAACAACGGCGATGACCTGGTCATCGTGTACCCGGCAACGCCCACCGCGGCCAACCCCCGCGGCGCATACTATGAGAACCTGGTCGTCTCCTCTCCGGTCAAGCTGCAGGGTGTCGGGTCCGGCGGCTTCCAGGGCACCACCTTCGTGCCGGGATCGATCATCGACGCCGGCGCGTTCGGCGGAGACACCGCCCTCGCAACGGCCTGGTTCACCAAGGTCGGCGGCCTGACCTGGGACGGCAACCAGGCGGTGAACGACGGCGAAGCGATCTACGTGCTGGCGTCGGCGAACGCCACAACGGCACCGGGTGCAGCACGCCAGTTCACCAGCGGATTCACGGCAGCAATCGATGGCTTCGACATCCGCGGCGGCGACCAGGTGGGCTTCCCCGGCAACATCGACGCCCTCACCGGCGGGCCGACCGGCCTGCCGCCGAACATCACGACGCAGGGCGGAGCCATCTTCGCCAACGCGTACGTGCGCTCCCTCCAGATCACCAACAACGTCGTGCAGAACAATGGCGGCGGTTACGGGACCATCCGGATCGGAACGCCAGACCTGGCCGCGCCGAACACGAGCAACCACAACGAGAACGTGCGGATCGCCAACAACCGGGTCATTGCCAACGCGGGCACCAACCTGGCGGGCGGCATCGGCCTCTTCGCAGGGTCCGACGGCTATGAGGTCTCCGGCAACGACATCTGCGGCAACTTCTCGCTGGAGTACGGCGGCGGGCTGAGCGCATACGGCCTGAGCCCCGGCGGCAAGATCCACCACAACCGCATCTACTTCAACTCGTCCAACGACGAGGGTGGAGCGATCATGATCGCCGGGCAACTGCCGGCGACAGTCGGTGCGCTCTCGCCCGGTTCCGGTCCGGTGGACATCTACGCCAACCAGATCCAGGCCAACATGGCCAATGACGACGGTGGCGGCATCCGTTTCCTGATGGCCGGCAACTTCCCGATGAATGTCTACAACAACATGATCGTCAACAACGTGTCCACCCACGAGGGCGGCGGCGTCGGCATCAACGACGCCCCGAACGTGCGGGTCTACAACAACACGATCATGAAGAACCTGACGACGGCCACAGCGGTGACCTCGGACGGCCAACCGGCCCCTGCCGGCCTGGCGACCTCGGCCAACAGCGACCAGCTGCAGGCCACACTCCCGGCCGGCTCGCCGACCTTCAGCAACCCGGTGTCGTTCAACAACATCTTCTGGGACAACCGGGCCGGCACCCGGGCAGGCACAACGGTCACCGGCATCGGCCTGGCCGGCGCAGCCGACATCAACAACTGGGATCTCGGTGTGGCCGACGGCACCGGGGTGCTCGCGCCGACCAACTCGGTCGTCCAGCAGAGCGCCGCTTCCCATGCGTACACGACCAGTCCGACTAACAGCTCTGCCGATCCCGCAGTGGTCTCGACCTATGACGTCTCCGTTTCCTTCGCCACGTGGCGTCAGAACCCTGCGTTCGTGGACGCCACGCTCGTCACCCTGCAAGCGCCGCCGAACCTGCTCGGTAACTACCACCTGGGCGCCTGCCCCGGCTCACCCGCCTGCAACCTCGGCGCGGCAAGCACAGCAGGCGTGAACGCGCCGGCCACGGACTTCGACAACCAGGCCCGGCCGGCACTGGGCGGCTTCGACAGCGGCGCGGACGAGTTCGGCGCGACGACAACGCCTCCGCCTGCCTCGGACCTGTACTTCTCGACAGCAGGAAACACCAACCCGCCCGGCGTGTCCGGCACCGCTGACGACGCCGACATCCACGTCTGGAACGGCACCGCGTTCAGCCGGTCGATCGATCTGTCTGCAGCGCCGTACAACGTCCCGAGCAGTGCTGACACGGATGGTTTCTCCCGAGTGGATGCCACCCACTTCTATGCCTCGTTCTCCGGGAACGTCACCCTGCCCGGGATCGGCAGCGTGTCCGACGAAGACGTCGTGTACTTCGACGGCACCTCATGGTCGTTGTGGTTCGACGGCAGCGCGCACGGGCTCGTGGGCGGCATCGACATGGGCGCGATCAGTGTCATCGGGAACACGCTGTACCTCACGACGAACAACGCGGCCGTTCCTCCGGGCGCGGGCGGCACCGGCGACAATGCCGACGTCTACCGCTGGAACGGTGGCAGCTCCTACGTGCGTGTCCTGGATGCCACGGCGGCGCCGACCAACCTGCCGAACAGCGGGTCGGCCACCGGCGCGACCAACCCCAACGTCGACGGCCTCATCTGGCGGGACGCCACCCACTTCTACCTGTCGTTCAGTAACACGACCACCACGGTTCCGGGTGTCGGCGCGGTGGACGACGAGGACGTGGTCTATTTCGACGGCGCCTGGTCGATCTACTTCAACGGTGGCGCACACGGTCTGGACACGTCGGCCAACCTCGATCTGGACGCGATCTCGTTCGCCGGCGGCGCGCTGCCGCCGGCAGCACCGCCGGCCGGCCAGTCGCTGTTCTTCTCGACGCAAGGGAACAGCAACCCGCCCGGCGTCGGTGGCACCGCGGACGACGCGGACATCTACCGCTGGACCGGCAGCACGTTCGGTCGGGTCCATGACGTGACGACCGCACCATACGGCTTGCCGACCGGTGCCAATGTCGACGGCTACGACCGGGTCGACGACACCCACTTCTATCTCTCCTTCACCGGGCAGGTCGCCGTGCCCGGCATCGGGAACGTGCAGGACGAGGACGTCGTCTACTTCAACGCGGGCACCTGGTCGCTCTACTTCGACGGCAGCGTCCACGGTCTGGGCGGCAACGACAACCTGGACCTCGACGCGATCAGCGTCGTCGGCGGAATCCTGTACTTCTCCACTGTGGGCAACTCGAACCCGCCAGGTGTGGGAGGTTCCGCAGACAACGGCGACATCTACAGCTGGAACGGCACCGCATACAGCAGGGTGATCGACAGGAGCACGGCGCCATACAACCTGCCGACCAACGCCGACATCGATGGCTTCGTGCGGGTGGACGCCACCCACTTCTACATGTCGTTCAGCGCCGGCAACACGACCGTCCCGACGCTGGGGGCGGTTCAGGACGAAGACGTCGTGTATTACAACAACGGCGTCTGGTCGGTCTACTTCGACGGCACGGCGCAGGGCCTCGGCGGCAACGGCGACTTCAATGTGGATGCCTTCGATGTCCCCTGACCCGATCGACAACGCACACCGCAACGGCACCTCCGATCCCAAGGGAGACACGGGAATGATCTTCAAACAGCCTTTCAGCCGACGCGACCTCCTCAAGTTCGCCGGCGGCGCGGTGGCCATCGTCGGGACCGGCGTCTGGGCGGGCAATGTCCTGCTTCCCGAGGCCGCCATTGCGGCCATCGGGGATCCGGACCTCTACCTGGCCGGCACAGACGGGTGGATTTTCCTCCCGAAGACCCCGGCCATCCCACCGTTCCACCCCGACGTCCTCGCGCCGGACCCGTTCACGACCTACATCTTCGGGTTCCGCAACGTCACCGGCCTGAGCGACACGGCGAGGACGAACCAGAAGAACAAGGCCCAGCACTCCGCTCCGATGTTCTGGACGAAGCAATTCGACCCGGCCCACCCGGTCGATTTCACCGTGCAGCTGACCAACCTGGGCCTGGCGTTGCGGCCGGACCTGTTCGACGCCCACACCCTGCACTGGCATGGGTTCCGCAACGTGATCCCGTTCTTCGACGGTGAACCGTCCGGGTCGGTGGCCGTGAGGACCGGACGTGTCTTCTCCTACGTGTACCGGCCCCGCGAGCCGGGGACCTACATGTTCCACTGCCACGTCGAGGATGTCGAGCACGTCCAGATGGGCATGACCGGTCTGGTGTTCGTCCGTCCCCTGCAGGACGGCCAGAACATCGGTGGCCACACCCAGTTCATCTACAACGACGGTGACGGCTCGACCGGCTTCGACCGCGAGTTTGCGATGTTCCTGTCGGAGGTGTGGGCCGAGGCGCACTGGGCGGATGCTCATATCCAGCTGCCGCAGTGGAGCGATTACCGGGCCGACTTCGGCCTCCTCAACGGGCGGGTCTACCCGGACACCATCGCCCCCAATGCCCCGATCGATGCGGCGGCATCCATTCACGCTCTTGCAGTGCAGACCGACCCCGTTTCCGGCGACCTGGTCGCCCCCGTTGGGCATCCCGAGCTGCAATACCAGCCGCAGTCTTCGCTGGTGAACTGCAATGCCGGAGAGACGGTCGCGCTCCGGTTCGCGAACCTCGGATTCCGGGAGCAAGCGATGACCCTGGCCGGGATCCGGATGCGCGTGGTCGGCCGCGATGCCACCCCGATGCGTGGACGCGACGGCACCGACACGTCCTATGAGACCGAGACGATCAACATCGGCCCCGGTGAGAGCTTCGATGTGGTCTTCATCGCACCGGGGCACACGGGGCCGGGTTTCGACACGTACATGCTCTACAACCGCAACTACCCCGCGACGAACAACCTGGCCCCGGGCGGAATGGGTGGCCAGGCCACCGAGATCCGCGTGTACGCTCCCGGCGGCCTCCGCGCGCAGGCCTATCCGAACGACTTGGGAGTCTGAGAGCCATGATGAAAGGGAATGCCGTGTTGCCTGCGAAGATTCGCGCCCGCGGTGTGCGCCGGGCGGCGCTGCTGCTCGCCCTGACCCTGGTCGGGGCCACGATGGCCACGTTCACCCAGCCGGCGATCGCCGTGACCCCACCACGGGTCGGTATCGCCTGCACCACCGGGGTCGGGGGAGGTGCCACCACCCCGATCTTCAACCTGACGACCAGGACCGGATACATCAGCCTGCCCGACGGAAACACCGCCTTCATGTGGGGGTACTCCAGTGGGTTCGGCGCGTTCCAACACCCGGGTCCTGTGCTGTGCGTCAACGCCGGCGACACGGTCACCGTGATCTTGCGCAACACCCTGCCTGAGGCCGCCTCGATCGCCTTTCCGGGCCAGACGAATGTCCTGGCCAACGGGACCCCGGCGCAACCGGAGTCCACAGGCTCAAGCGCGATCACCTCGCTGACCACCACAGCCGCGGCCGGAGGCGGGACCGTCACATACAGCTTCGTGGCCGCCAACCCGGGCACCTTCGTGTACGAGTCGGGGACCAACCCCGAGAAACAGGTCCGGATGGGCCTGTTCGGGGCCCTGATCGTGCGCCCGTCGGCCGTTCCATCGGGTGGAGCGGCCGGCTCGGTCGCGAGCGAGTACGCCAACAACCGGGCGGACAGCCGCTTCAATCCCGCCGAGGAATTCATGGTGCTCCTGAGCGAGATCGACCCCTACCAGCACCAGGCGGTGGAGAACGGCAAGAGCTTCAACATGAACAACTACCACCCGCGGTATTGGCTGATCAATGGGCGCGGTTACCCGGACAGCATCGCCGACAACGGGGCCAGCTGGCTTCCGGCGCAGCCGTACGGTGCGCTCGCGCAGGTGGGTGAATTCGACCGCACGGCAGTCCCGGTCGACCAGCCCGGGATGGCCCGCTACCTGAACGTGGGCACCGAAGACTATCCGTTCCACCCGCACGGCAACAACGGCCTCGTCGTGGCCAGGGATGGCCGCCCGCTGGAGGGCCCGACGGGGGAGGACCTCGCCTTCGAGAAGTTCGCCATCAACATCGGCCCTGGGCAGACCTGGGACGTGATCTTCAAGTGGTACGACGCCGAGAATTACTCCCCGTCCAACCCGGTCCCCGTGACGGTTCCGTCGCTGGCCGACCAATCGATCGGCGTCTTCTACAGCGGAAGTCCCTACCTCGGGACCAAGGAGGCCCTGCCGCCCGGCATCCAGAGCGTGAACCAGTGCGGCGAGTACTACATCATCTCCCACAACCACGCCCTGTTCCAGATCACGTCGTGGGGCACGAACATGACCGGACCGATCACTTACATGCGCATCGATCCGCCGACGCCCAACAGCTGCGGTTGACCAGGAAGGGTGAAGAACCATGTCTCACCGGAAGAGCATGAAGAAAACCGTCTCCGCTCTCGTGACCGGGCTGGTGGCGGGAGGAGGGCTGGCCGTACTGGTGGCGCTCCTCGCGCCGGCAACGGCGGCACAGGCCGCAGCCGCGCCCTGCACCGCGCCGGGTGACCTGTACGCGGCCTCGGGATCCACGACCCTGGGGACCCAGAGCGTCGCTGTCTGGGGCTACAGCGCCACCGCCGGTTCCAGCGTGAGCCGGCCCGGCGGGCCGACACTGTGCGTCAACGCCGGCGACACGGTCACCGTCACGCTGCACAACCAGCTGACGGAAAGCACGGCCCTGCTCTTCCAAGGGCAGCAAATGGTGCCGGACCGCGTTGGTGCCGCACCAGGGGCATCCACCTCGTACACCTTCACGGCCAGCCGTCCTGGCACGTACCTCTATGAGGCCGGACTGGTTCCGAACGGCCAGCACCAGGTGGCGATGGGTCTCTATGGCGCGCTGATCGTCCGTCCCGCGATATCGGGTCAGGCATACGACGCGACCACCGCGTTCGACGACGAGGCAGTCCTGGTCATCAGTGAGATCGACCCGGCACTCAACAACGCCGCCAACCCGGCGGCCTTCGACATGCGCAAGTACGCTCCCCGGTACTCCCTGATCAACGGGAAGGCCTACCCGAACACCGACCCGATCCCGGCGACAGCCGCGGGCAACAAAGTCCTGCTCCGGTACGTCAATGCGGGCAGCCTGTACCACTCACTGGCCTCACTGGGCACAGACCAGAAGGTCATCGCCCTGGACGGCAGTCCCCTGAAGTACTCGCGTCACTACATTGCGGAGACCTTCGGTCCCGGCCAGACGGCGGACGCCGTCGTCACGACCCCTGCCGCGACTGCCTCGCTGAACCGGTTGCCGATCTACGACGGCAGCCTGCTGCTGCACAACAGCAACGCGGCCGGCGCCGGCGGGATGCTCACCTTTGTGACGGTCCCCGCGAGCGGTGTGGCGGGGCCGGACACCAGCGGACCGGCCACCAGCTCTGTCGCTTTCGCGGCAGGCACCCTGAGCGCCACCGTCAATGACACCACCACCGGTGGGTCGAGCATCGCGGGGGCCGAATACTTCATCGACACCGTGACCGGCACGGGCCTCCCGATGACGGGCAGTGGGGCCGGCAGCGTGAACGTCACCGC
Organism: Cryobacterium sp. 10I1; assembly: GCF_035019805.1. NCBI lineage: Bacteria > Bacillati > Actinomycetota > Actinomycetes > Micrococcales > Microbacteriaceae > Cryobacterium > Cryobacterium sp. 10I1. The sequence continues at coordinate 6,082 of NZ_JASJVF010000053.1, read as the reverse complement.
CTCGGTGTCCATTCCCTCCGGCCAGCACATCGTCTACGTGAGAGGCCAGGACTCCGTCGGCAACCGGGGGTTCTTCAGCTCTGTGCTGGTCACCGGCGGCGACGCCACCGGACCGACCACGAAGTCCCCGTCACTGGCACCCAGTCTCACGAACGGGGCAGGGGCTGCCGTCATCGCCGTCCACGCCACCGGGGACGACACCGCGACAGGCGGCTCGAACATCACTGCGGCCGAGTACTTCATCGATGCCGTCGGACCCAATGGTTCGGGACCGGCGCTGGCGGTCAACACTGCCGCACCGACCGCCAGCCTGGACGCCACCATCCCTGCGGCGACCGTGAACGCGCTCGCCGAAGGCACCCATGTCGTCTCGGTCCACAGCCAGGACGCAGCGGGCAACTGGGGCGCGCCGGTCACCATCAGTCTGGTGGTCGACAAGACCGCGCCCACCACCTCGGGCGTCTCGGTAGCGCCGACACCCAACAACGGCACGCTCGCGTTCAACGGCAGCCCTTCGGCCATCCGGGTGACCGTGGCGACCATGGCCGATCCGATCGCGGCCACCGTGAACAGCACCATCAGTTCAGCCGAGGCATTCCTCGACACGGTCACCGCCAATGGCTCAGGCATCGTGGTCAGGGCAACGGACGCCGTGTACAACAGCCCCTCCGAGGCCGGCTACTTCGAGATCCCACTGGCAACCATCGCCCTGCTCGCAGACGGCAACCACACCATTTCGGTGCATGCGAAGGATGCGGCGGGTAACTGGGGTGCGGTGGCGACGACGACCCTGGTGATCGATAAGGTCAAGCCTGCGGTGAGTGCGGTCACGGTGACACCGAACCCGACCGGGGGTGCCGCTTCGGTGACCCTGACGGCGCAGGCGACGGATGCCGGCACGGGTGTCACGCGTGCCGAGTGGTTCACCGGTGCCGATCCTGGTGTCGGCAACGCGACAGCGATGACGGTCACCGGGACGGGCCCGTGGACCGTGTCTTCGACCATCGATGCGCGAGGGTTCAGCGAGGGTGCCCGCACCCTGACGGTGCGGGTGCGGGATGCAGCCGGGAACTGGAGTGTGACCGCGTCGGCGGTGCTCCAGGTGCAGGCGGCACTGTCGTTCTCCACGCTGGGCAACACGAACCCGGCCGGGGTGGCCGGCACGGCCGATGACGCGGACATCTATTCCTGGAGCGGTACCGCGTTCAGCAGGGTGATCGACGCGAGTATCGCGCCGTACAACCTGCCGGGCGCTGCCAACGTTGATGGTTTCGACCGGGTCAGTCCTACCCAGTTCTATGTGTCGTTCGCGGACCCGGTGAACGTGCCGGGGATCGGCGTTGTGCAGGACGAGGACGTCGTCTTCTTCAACGGCACTTCCTGGTCGCTGTTCTTCACGGGCAGTGCGCATGGCCTGGGCGGTAACAACAACCTGGACGTGGACGCGATCAGCGTCGTCGGTTCCACGCTGTACTTCTCCACACTGGGTAACTCGAACCCGCCCGGTGTGGGTGGTACCGCCGATGATGCCGACGTCTATAGCTGGAACGGGACCGCGTACAGCCGGGTGATCGATGCGAGCGCCGCACCGTACGGCCTGCCGGCCGCCGCGAACGTGGACGGGTTCGTGCGCGTGGATGCCACCCACTTCTACCTGTCCTTCAGCGCTGACACGACGACCGTGCCGGTTCTGGGGGCGGTCCAGGACGAGGACGTCATCTACTACAACGCGGGCACCTGGTCGGTCTACTTCGATGGCACCGCTCACGGCCTCACCACCGCCAACCAGGACCTGGACGCCTTCGATGTCCCGTAGCGGAGAGGCCGTGCGGGGGCCGGTTCTGGTCAGGCCCGGCGAATCCGCACCAGGACGGTGGTTCCCTCTCCGACGGCGGACGTGATGGAGAGGGACCCTTCCGTCATCTGCACCGTGTCGCGCATGATCCGCAGTCCCAGGTGCCCACCGGGGGCCGCCGCCGCCGGGTCGAAGCCACGACCGTTGTCCCGGATCGACAGGCTCGTCGTCACAGCGTCCCCGGTGATGACGAGGTCGACGACGGAGGCGCGGGAATGCTTGACGACGTTGGCGAGGGCCTCCCTGGCGACGCGGTACAGCACGGCGATCCGGTCCTTGTCTGACGGGACATCCGGCGACAACTCGGAGTGCACGACAATGCCGGTATCGGCCACGTGGTCAAGAAGGCGCCGGAGCGCCTCGTTGAGACCGAGGCGCTCCAGGTCCGGCGGATACAGTTCGGTGGTGATGGCGCGCAGGGTACGCAGATTCCGCAGGAGGATCCCACGGGCCTGCCCGGTGAGCGCGCGCCGCTCACTCGCACCATGCCGCTCCTCCGCTTCCAGGGCGTACGACAGGCCGGCGAGGTCCTGGATCACCTCGTCGTGGAGCTCCCGGGCGATTCTTCTTCTTTCGAAGTCGGACGCGACGATGGCGTGTTGTACCAGGCGCCTTCGGGATGTCTGGCCGGCCTGGATCCGGCGGGCAAGTCCGATCGCAGGAAGGAGCTGCGCCATCTGCAGCAGGACGAGCGAGACCACGAGCACCGGGAGCACGTCCAGCATCAGCCGGGATTGGGCGTTCTGAACGGCCTCATCGTCAAAATACGCCTCGAAGATGACCGGCCATCCCGCGGCATCCGTTGCGCGGACGTTGATCTCGACCAGCTCGCCTGCCGCCGCCTCGTTCACGGTGTCCAGGCCGTTCGGCTGGCCGAGCCAGGCGTGTTCCCGCCCCCCGGAGAGGAGGTCGGGGCTCCACGCCGGGAGGGGATACGTGTCGCCGATCAGGTCCGCGCTGTCCGAATACAGGATCTTCCCGTCGCCGCTCCAGATCTTGACCCGCACCAGGGAGCCGTCTGCCATCCACGGCCTGACCCCGGAATCCACACGACTGATCGCCGATGCGTCTCCGGCCCGGACGGCATCGTCCAGGAGCGGGCCCACCGTGAAATCGGCGAGTTGATGAGTGCGCAGTATGGCTTCGGCGAGGGCACGCTGCTCGGCCTGGCCGTGGATCCAGGCGTACACCGGAATCAGTACGGCAACGAGTGTGATCACACCGATGGCGAGGAAACGCAGGACGGCGCTCCGCACCTCCGATGAATCAGCGGCCCCACCCCGGTCGCGGAGCCATCCCCGGTCGCGTGCGTCGCGGCGATGACGGATCTTAGCCATCGTCGCATGCTGGACTACGCATGCTCCCGCACCTCCAGGAGGCCCAGTTTCGTCGCGTTGACCACGGCCTGAAGCTGCGAGTGCGCGTCGAGCTTGGCGAGAATCGACTTCACATAGCCGCGGCAGGTGTTTTCGGAGATTCCGAGGATCTGGGCGTTGACCCGAACCTCAGTGCCCTCGGCCATCAGGGCGAGTACGTCCAGCTCGCGACGTGTGAGCGACGTTGACGGCTGTTCCAGGATCCGGGACTGCCGTTGGGTGCTGAGCTGAACCATGAGGGAGGGGTGTAGCGAGAAGGAGCCGATCCGCGCGTGACGGATCGTGTCGACGAGCCCGGCGAGGGACCCATCCTTGGGGAGGAAGGCGCACACGCCGAGCGCCGCCGCCTGCTCGATCACCTCCGGGCTGGGATCGCCGGTGAGCATCACAATCCGGGTCGACGGCCGCTGGGCGAGGATGAGTGCGACGGCGGCGAGTCCGCTGCCGTCCGTCAGGTGGTAATCGAGGACGATGAGATCGGGCTGGAGCTCCCGGCTCAACTCGACGGCTCTTCGTGCGCTCTGGGCTGTCCCAACCGTGCAGAGATCCGGTTCCCGGTTGAGCGCGCCTGCGAGCAGCTCGGTGAACGTGGTGTGGTCGTCGGCGAGCAGGATGCGAATCATTGTTCCCCCGGGTCGGTCGCTGCCCTGTCGGGAACTGGACTACCTGCGTGATCAGGTGATCATCATGGCCTCACCTGGCCGGTTCGTCCATGCGTCGCGATACCCCCGTTCGGGACGAACCGGGCGCCCGTCGAGCACTCAGGCCAGCGGCCCCGTGACGGATGCCGCGGCATCCGCGACCGCGCCCGTCGCGACGATCTGAACGACGGCTTCGATCTCGGGGGAGAGGAAGCGGTCGTGCCCCGGACCCTCGGCAACGGTGCGGACGAGGTCGCGCACGGCGCCGGTCGCGGCCCCCGGCATGAGCGGCGCGCGCAGGTCGAGCGACCGGGCGGCAGTCATGATCTCGATCGCGAGCACCCGCTCGAGACCGTCGAGGGAGCGGCGGAGCTTGCGGGCTGCGGCCCACCCCATCGAGACGTGGTCCTCCTGCATCGCCGAGGACGGGATCGAGTCGACAGAGGCCGGCACGGCGAGGCGCTTGAGCTCCGAGACGATCCCGGCGGCGGTGTACTGCGCGATCATCAGGCCGGAGTCGACGCCGACCTCGTGCGCGAGGAACGGCGGCAGGCCCTTGTTACGGTGCGCGTCGAGGTGACGGTCGGTGCGGCGCTCGCTCATGCTCGCGACGTCCGCGGCGGCGATCGCGAGGAAGTCGAGCACGTAGCCGACCGGGGCGCCGTGGAAGTTGCCGTTGGACATCACCCGGCCGTCGAGGGTGACCACCGGGTTGTCGACCGCGCTCGCGAGTTCGCGCCCGGCGATCAGGGCGGCGTGGTCTGCGGTGTCGCGGGCGGCGCCGTGCACCTGCGGGGAGCAGCGCAGCGAGTAGGCGTCCTGGACGGTGGGGTCCTCCGGGCCGGCGTGGAAGGCGAGCAGGGGGGAGCCCGCGAGGATCGCGCGGAGGTTGCCGGCGCTCGCAGCCTGGCCGAGCTGGGGCCGCAGCGCCTGCAGGTCGGCGGCGAAGGTCGCATCCGTGCCGAGCAGCGCCTCGACGCTCATCGCCGCGGCGATATCGGCGGTCGTGAGGAGTCGGCTCAGGTCGGTCAGGGCGAGGACGAGCATGCCGAGCATGCCGTCGGTGCCGTTGATCAGGGCGAGGCCTTCCTTCTCGGCGAGCACGACCGGGGTGATTCCGGCCGCGGCGAGGGCCTCCCCGCCGCCCATCAGTGTGCCGCTGGCGTCGCGCACCCGGCCCTCGCCCATCACCGCGAGGGCGCAGTGGGCGAGCGGGGCGAGGTCGCCCGAGCAACCGAGCGACCCGTATTCGTGCACGACCGGGGTGATGCCGGCGTTGAGCACGGCGGCATAGGCCTCGGCCGTCGCGGGGCGCACTCCGGTGCGTCCGGTCATCAGGGTCGAGAGCCGCAGCAGCATGAGCGAGCGCACGACCTCGCGTTCGACCTCCGGCCCGCTGCCGGCGGCGTGGGAGCGCACGAGGCTCGCCTGCAGCTGGGCGCGGCGGTCGCTCGTGATGAACGTCGACGCGAGCGCGCCGAAGCCGGTGGAGATGCCGTAGTGCGGATTCACGTCGCTCGCAAGCCCGTCGATGATGGCACGGGTTTCCGCAACGCCGGCGAGCGCGGCCGGATCGAGCACGATGCGCGCGTCGAGGCGGGCGACGGCGACGACGTCGGCGAACGAGACCGCGCCAGCTCCGACGGTGACCGTGGCTGTGGCTGTGGCTGTGATGCGTGTGGCGGTGGATGCTGCGGCCGGGTGGATGCCCGCGGTGACGGATTCTTCGGTGTGGCTCATGTTTCGATTGCACACCCTGCGCGGCCGCCAGGGGACACGGATACACTCGAATCTGTCCGGTATACCGGACATCTGGCGCACGAGGCCGGCAGGAAAGGGGCAACCGGATGGTGGTCACACCGAAGGTCCCTGCCGCCCGGAACACCCTGCGGCTGCTCTCCCACCTTGCCGCCCAGCGAGGTCCGGCCCGGGCGAGCGCGATCGCGACGGCCCTCGACCTGCCGCGGTCGACGGTGTACCAGCTGCTCGCCGTGCTCGTCGAGCAGGGTTTCGTCGTGCACCTCCCCGAGGAACGCCGCTACGGCCTCGGCGTCGCGGCCTTCGAGCTCAGCACCGGATTCTCCCGCCAGCAGCCGCTGTCCCACCTCGGCCGCCCCCTCGTCGCGCAGCTCGTCGACCGGCTCGGCGAGAGCGCGCACCTCGTCGTGCTGCACGGCCGGGACGTGGTCTACCTCGTCGAGGAGCGCGCG
>NZ_JASJVF010000052.1:0-17545 GCF_035019805.1 Cryobacterium sp. 10I1 | reverse complement strand
TGCGCCGGGCGATCGCGCGGGGTGTCACCGTCCGGGTGCTCTCAGACCATCTCTCCGGGTTCCTCCTGCCCCGGCGGCGGCAGGTCCCGCAAACCGCCCAGGCCCCCGACGACCGGTCGGCCCGCACCGTCGAACCGGATCACACCCGGGCTGATCCCCGGATGCAGCCAGCCCCCGTCGTAGAGCCGCGCAACGGCCGCGAGCACCGGCGCCAGGATCGTGACCGCCTCCCCCGGGTCCAGCAATCGCTCGCAGGCCAGGACCGCCCCGAGCGCCCCGCCACGGTCCTCGGCCAGGACGAGGCAGACCCGGCCGTCCGGCAACGTCGCAACGTCCAGCAACCGGCCCACCCCGCCGTCCGGGATGCTCTCGAGGGCGCGCACCTCCCTGTCGATCGCCGCGCCGCCGGTGCCTGCGCCCACCGCGTGCACCTCACGGAACACCTTGAGAACGACGACCTCCCTCTGGCCGTCGATCCCGCCTTCGGCAGAGGCACCGAGGTAGACGTCGGACAGGTCACCAGAGCCGATGCGCCTCAGCACCCGGTATCCGGCGACGTTTCCGACGGCATCCGCTGGCTGCGCTTCGGAGTCCCCCACCACGGCAGGGGACTCCGCAGCAGGCGTCCTACTCCGCCGACTTCCCGCACGTCTCGTCACGCGGCGATCTTCGCCCGCTGAGAGCCGGCGGCAAGCCCACTCAGGACAGGCTGTGCACACTCCGGCCGATCCGGTAGCTGGTGAGGACGGGCTGACCTAGACTGGCCCAATGCTCGACTTTCTCGTCGCGGGGCTAAGCGCCAACTCCGTGCCGTATCTCGTGGGCCTTGAGCTCCAGCGCACCGTCCATCGTGCCGTTGTTTCCGGGGAACGCCCGGACACCGTCATCTTCCTCGAACACCCCGCCGTGTACACCGCGGGTAGACGCACGTCCGACGACGAGCGGCCGACGGACGGAACTCCCGTCATCGACACCGACCGGGGCGGCAAGATCACCTGGCACGGTCCCGGCCAGCTCGTCGGCTACCCCATCCTCCGCCTCGCCGAACCCATCGACGTCGTCGGGTACGTCCGACGCCTCGAAGGCATCCTCATCGATGTCCTCGCCGGGTTCGGAGTCGACGCTTGTCGCGTCACCGGACGGTCCGGGGTCTGGGTCGGCCGTCCCGGCTTCGAGGACAAGATCGCCGCCATTGGAATCCGGGTCGCCGAAGGCGTGACCATGCACGGCTTCGCGCTCAATTGCAACAACTCCCTCGAACCCTACGACCACATCATCGCCTGTGGCATCCGCGACGCCGGCATCACCACGATCTCCCGCGTCCTCGGCCGGGAGGTGACACCGGAGCAACTGGTGGAACCGATCCGGGCCCGTTTCGCCGCGGAACTGGTGGCTGCCGCGTGAGCGCCGTGCCAGAGGGCCGCAAGATGCTGCGGCTCGAGATCCGCAACATGGAATCCCCCATCGAACGCAAACCCGCCTGGATCAAGACGGTCGCCAAGATGGGACCGGAATACCGGAAGCTCCAGGACCTCGTCAAGGGCGAGAACCTGCACACCGTGTGCCAGGAAGCCGGTTGCCCGAACATCTTCGAATGCTGGGAGGACCGCGAGGCGACCTTCCTCATCGGTGGCTCGCAGTGCACCCGGCGCTGCGACTTCTGCCAGATCGACACGGGCAAGCCTGCGGAGTACGACACCGACGAACCGAGACGGGTCGCGGAATCCGTCGTCGCGATGAACCTTCGGTACGCCACGGTGACCGGCGTCGCCCGTGACGACCTTCCCGACGAGGGTGCCTGGCTGTACGCCGAGACGATCCGGCAGATCCACGCGCAGAGCCCCGGTACGGGAGTGGAGATCCTCGTCCCGGACTTCTCCGGCAACCCCGACCTGCTCGGCGAGGTGTTCTCGGCAAAGCCGGAGGTCTTCGCGCACAACGTCGAGACGGTCCCGCGCATCTTCAAACGCATCCGCCCGGCCTTCCGTTACGACCGTTCCCTCGACGTGATCACCCAGGGCCGCGACGCCGGCCTCATCACCAAGTCGAACCTGATCCTCGGCATGGGCGAGGAGCGAGCCGAGGTCAGCCAGGCGCTCCAGGACCTCCACGACGCCGGAACCGACATCATCACCATCACCCAGTACCTGCGGCCGAGCGCCCGGCACCTCCCCGTCGCCCGGTGGGTGCGGCCGGAGGAGTTCGTCGAGCTGAATGCCGAAGCGGAAGCCATCGGATTCCTCGGGGTGCTCTCCGGTCCGCTCGTGCGCTCCTCCTACCGGGCAGGACGCCTCTGGGCGCAGTCGATGCTCGCGACGAACCGCGAGGTGCCCGCCGAGCTCCGCCACCTGGCGGATGCCTCCCTCGGCTTCGCCCAGGCCGTCGCCCGCCCAGGCGGCATCGTCGCTGACTCGACCGAAAATCGGTCATCGGAGATTCTGGCGACTCGGTAAACTCGACATCATGGCACGCAGCAAGGACAAGACTCCCAAACCCCACAAGGAACCCGGCCGCATCAAGCAGATGTGGCAGGTGTTCCAGATGACCCGGCGGTACGATTCCAAAATCGTTCCGCTCCTCCTCGTGGGCTTCTTCGTGCCGCTCGTGGCGTCGATCATCGTCGCGATCGTTGCGACGGACGGAAACGTTCTCACGCTGGTCCTCTGGATCATCGCCGGACTCCTCGCCGGGGTGCTCGCGGTGCTGATCATCCTCGGCCGTCGTGCCGAGAAGGCCGCCTATTCCCAGATCGAAGGCCAGCCCGGCGCCGTCGGCGCCGTGCTGCGCAGCTCCCTCAAGGGCGGCTGGGTCGGCAGCGAGATGCCCATCGCCGTCAACGGCAAGACCCAGGACGCGGTCTACCGTGCGGTCGGTCGCGGCGGCGTCGTCCTGATCAGCGAGGGCCCGCGCACCCGGACCGCGCGCATGCTCGAGGAGGAACGCCGCACGGTCACCCGTCTCGGCGGTCACGTGCCCGTCACAGTCCTCTCCGTCGGTCCGGACTCCGACGCCGTGCCGTTGCACAAGCTCGCGAGCCGTCTGCGCAAGATCAAGCCGAGCCTGACCAAGGCAGAGGTGCTCGCCGTCAACAACCGGCTGAGCTCGATCACGAAGAAGCTTCCGATCCCGAAGGGTGTCGATCCCACCAAGGCCCGCCCCCAGCGCGGCAACTAGGCGCGTCCACCCATCCATTCCGCACGTCAAGAACCCCTCGTCGTCACGACGAGGGGTTCTTGCGTCTGCCTGTCGGCGCGCGGCTCAGCCGCGGACGAGGACGGTTCCGGCGACCTTGTCGTGGAAGCCGCGCTGGTCGGAGTCCCAGACCAGTGCGGGGAATGCCAGGCCGAGAAGCACGGAACGCACAATCGGCCGCCACGGACCGACCCAGCCGCCCGCGAGGGGGATCACCCGGAGTCCGACGAGGCGGTGGCCGATGCTGCCGCCGATCGTCGGGATGAACACGACCTGGAGCAGGACATAGGTCCCGGTCACGACAAAACCGTTGTAGTCGAGGAACGTATAGCGGAACACCGTGAATGCCAGCGCCATCGCGAGGGCATAGTCGATCAGGAGTCCCAGCATCCGTCGCCCGGCGCGGCCGATGGACAGTGGGCCGGCGTCGGGAAGCCCGAGTCGCTCCCCCGGCCATCTGCTCGGCGGGAGCTGTCCGAAGGTGGTCGGTTGCGAGGCAGAGGGAGGCACGGGATGATCCTAGCCAAGGGCCCCGCCTGTAACATGTGAGAAACAAAGTCGTCACAGTTGAGTAATGCTGCCGTAATACTCTCTGGGTAGCCGCCGTGCGCGACTTTCTGTCATTAACGCCCTCGTCGTTTGGAGTAAAACCGCATGTTCCGCGATTCGTCAGAAGTACTCAAGTTCATCAAGGACACTGACGTCAAGTTTCTTGACATTCGCTTCACCGATCTTCCTGGTGTGCAGCAGCACTTCAACATCCCCGCGTCGACCGTCGATGAGGAATTCTTCACGGTCGGGCAGATGTTCGACGGTTCGTCGATCCGCGGCTTCGCGTCCATCCACGAGTCGGACATGCAGCTCATCCCGGACGTGACGACGGCATACGTCGATGCCTTCCGCGCCGAACGCACGCTCATTATGCTTTTCGACATCTACAACCCGCGTAACGGTGAGATCTACTCCAAGGATCCCCGCCAGGTCGCGAAGAAGGCCGAGAAGTACCTCGAGTCGACCGGCATCGCCGACACCGCGTTCTTCGCCCCCGAAGCCGAGTTCTACATCTTCGACGACGTGCGTTATGAAGTGAACCAGTACTCGAGCTTCTACGCCGTGGACTCCAGCGAAGGCGCCTGGAACTCCGGCAAGAAGGAAGAGGGCGGCAACCTCGCCAACAAGACCCCGTACAAGGGCGGATACTTCCCCGTCAGCCCCGTCGACCAGCACGTCGACATGCGTGACGACATCTGCCTCAAGCTCATCGACGCAGGCCTGATCCTCGAGCGCAGCCACCACGAGGTCGGCACCGGCGGACAGGGCGAGATCAACTACCGCTTCGACACCATGGTCCACGCGGCGGACGACCTGCTCAAGTTCAAGTACATCGTGAAGAACACGGCGCACGAGTGGGGCAAGACGGCGACGTTCATGCCCAAGCCGCTCTTCGGCGACAACGGTTCCGGTATGCACACCCACCAGTCCCTCTGGTCCGGCGGCAAGCCGTTGTTCTACGACGAGGCCGGCTACGGCGGACTCTCCGACATCGCCCGCTGGTACATCGGCGGCCTGCTCAAGCACGCCCCGGCCGTCCTCGCGTTCACCAACCCCTCGGTGAACTCGTACCACCGCCTCGTCCCCGGCTTCGAAGCCCCGGTCAACCTGGTCTACTCTGCCGGTAACCGCTCGGCCTCGATCCGCATCCCGATCACGGGCACCAACCCGAAGGCCAAGCGCATCGAGTTCCGCGCGCCCGACGCCTCCGGCAACCCGTACCTCGCCTTCGCTGCCCAGCTGATGGCCGGCCTCGACGGGATCAAGAACCGGATCGAGCCGCACGAGCCGGTCGACAAGGACCTCTACGAGCTCCCGCCCGAAGAAGCCAAGAACATCCCGCAGGTTCCCGCTTCCCTCGAGGAGGCGCTGCTGGCCCTCGAAGCCGACCACGACTTCCTCCTCGCCGGCAACGTGTTCACGCCCGAACTGATCGAGACCTGGGTCAGCTTCAAGCGCGAGCAGGAAATCAAGCCGCTCGCGCAGCGTCCGCACCCGTTCGAGTATGAACTGTACTACGGGGTCTAAACCGCACCGAGCCTGACCATAACGGGTCGTACCTCTCGGGGTACGGCCCGTTCGTCGTTCCCCGGTCAGCCGGCGAACGGGCCCGCGTGTTCGACGGGGCCGTAGAAGCGACGCTCGAACACGGCGCGGGCGCGCCGGGTGACGGCGAGGTAGTCGTCTTCGAGCCGGTTGGCGGAGCCCGGCGGGTATTCGAGGATCCGGGCGATGCCCTCGAGCTGGATGCGGTCGGTCGGGAGGGTGTCCGCAGTCCGGTTCATCCACAGGGTCATCGCGGACCGGCAGCGGGAGGTGAAGATCCACGCCGCCCGGAGGGTCTCGGCATCCGAGTCGCTCACGAGCCCGGCCCTGGCGGCGGCGTGCAGTGCACCGAGGGTCGAGTGCGTGCGCAGCTCGGGGATCGCCGCGGCGTGCTGCAACTGCAACAGCTGGACGAACCACTCGACGTCGCTGAGCGATCCGCGGCCGAGCTTGAGGTGCCGGTTCGGGTCTGCGCCCTGCGGTAACCGTTCCTTCTCGACGCGGGCCTTCATCCGTTTGATCTCCCGGACAGCCTGGTCGTCGATCGCGAGCGGGAAACGAACCGAGTCCGCGAGGGTCTCGAAGTCGGCAAGCAGCCGGGCATCGCCGGCGACGCCCCTGCCCCGCAGCAGCGCCTGCGCCTCCCAGGTCAGCGACCAGCGCCGGTAGTACGCCTCGTACGAGTCGAGGGATCGGGCGACGGGCCCGTTCTTGCCCTCCGGGCGCAGACCGAGGTCGAGGTCGAGCGGCAGGCGGCTGTCCTCGGTGAGGCGTTTGAGTTCCCTCGCGATGAACATCGCCCGGGCATGCGCGGCCTCGCCGCTAAGTTTTCCGGCCCGGAACACGTACATCACGTCGGCGTCGGACCCGAAGCCCAGCTCGGCTCCCCCGAACCGGCCCATGCCGATCACGGCGAACTCGATGCCGTCCGCGTCGCCGTCGGGCTCGCCCCGGAGGCCGGTGCCGCGGATCGCCGCGGTGACGCCCTCGATCACGGTCGCGGTGACGTCGGTCAGGCCCGTCGCGAGCTGGTCGATGCTGATCCTGCCGAGGATGGACGAGAAGGCCAGGCGCAGGATCTCGCGGCGCCGCGCCGTACGGAGGACGGATGCCGCTGCTTCCGGCGTCTGGTGGCGTGCCAGGACCGCGCGGGACTCTGCGCGCAGCACGGCGAGGGGCCGCGGACGCAGGTCGTTCTCGTTCTCGAGCCATGCGACCGACTCCGGAATGGTTTCGAGGAGTTCGCCGACGAACCGGGACGAGGACAGCACCCGGGTCAGCCGTTCGGCGGCGCCGGAGGAGTCACGAAGCATCCGCAGGAACCAGTAGGTCGACCCGAGGCTGTCGCTGAGGCGCCGAAAGGCCAACAGGCCGTAGTCGGGGTCGGCACCCTCGGAGAACCACTGCAGGAGGACGGGAAGGAGGTGGCGCTGGATCGTCGCCCGACGGGAAACGCCCCCGGTGAGCGCGGCGATGTGGGCGAAGGCGCCCTTGGTGTCGCGGAAACCGATCGCCGCGAGCCTGGCCTCGGCCTGCGCGCTCGTGAGAACGAGCTCACCATCGGGCAGCGCGGCAACGGCGGAGAGCAAAGGCCGGTAGAAGAGGCGCTCGTGCAGTCCACGCACCCGGTGTTTGGTGTCCGCCCAGCGCGTGCTGAGCTGGGCGGCTCCCGAGGCGAGTCCGGTCGCCCGGGCGAGGATGCGCAGGCTCGCCTCGTCGCGCGGCACGAGGTGGGTACGTCGCAGGCGGTAGAGCTGCAGGCGGTGTTCCATCAACCGGAGGATCCGGTAGTCCTGCGAGAATTCCGCCGCTTCCGCGCGACCAACGTAGCCGGACTCGGCGAGGGCCGCGAGTGCGGGGAGGGTGCCGGCCTGTCGCACGTCTTCGTCGGCCTGGCCGTGAACGAGCTGGAGGAGCTGCACGGTGAACTCGATGTCGCGCAGCCCGCCGGGGCCGAGCTTGAGCTGGACATCGACCTCGTCGTCGGGGATGTTGTCGGTCACCCGTTCCCGCATCCGCTGCACAGACTCGACGAAGTTCTCCCGGCTGGCGCTCGTCCACACCTTCGGACCGACCGCGGCGAGGTACCGTTCACCGAGCCCGGCATGGCCGGCGAGCGGCCTCGCCTTGAGCAGGGCCTGGAATTCCCAGCTCTTCGCCCACCGCTCGTAATACGCGATGTGTGAGTCGAGGGAACGCACGAGCGCCCCCGACTTTCCCTCTGGACGCAGGTTCGGGTCGACCTCCCAGAGTTCGGGTTCGAGCGTCGGCTGGTTGAGGCCGCGCATCAGCAGGATCGCAAGCCTGGTTGCGATGTCGACCGCACGACCGGACTCGAGCCCGGTTTCGGGGTCTGCTTCCGCGACGAAGATGACGTCGACGTCGCTGACGTAGTTGAGCTCCCTCGCCCCGGCCTTGCCCATGCCGATCACGGCGAGCCGGGTGGAGCGCACCTGGTCGACGGGGAAGACGCCAGGGGCGGCAACGGGGGCAGCCACCATCGTTCGCGCGACGGCGAGGGACCCCTCCAGCGCGGCGGCGGCGAGATCGGACAGCGCCCTGGCGACACCGTCAAGGCCGGCGACGGGGTCAGCCTGTTCGAGATCGAAAGCGGCGACCTCCGCGAGCCTCCGCCGGTACCGCACCCGGAGCGCAACCCAGCCGGCGTCGTCGACGAGGGCAGCGAAGCCGTCGACGGCCCCGACCGAGGCGAGCAGATCCCTGGTGAGTTCCTCGGGGCCGGGAAGGGACCGTGAGCGGGTGGCCAGGACGCCGAGCTCCTCCGGGTGCCGCAGGAAGAAATCGGTCAGGCCGCGGGACGCGCCGAGCACGAGCAGGAGGCGCAGCGGAGCGCCCGGGCAGGCCAGGAGGGCCAGGAGCTCCGCCGGTGCCTGCCGCAGCAGGGCGATCAGGCCGGAGAGTGCTGCGTCCGGGCTCGCCGTGCGGGCGAGCAACGGCAAGAGTTCTGCCGAATCGGGCCCGCCCCTGGTGACGACCTCGTCGAGGCACGCCCGGACCTCACCGAGTTCAGCGAAGCCGACCCTCGCAAGTTCGGTGAGGGTCAGCGCCTCTCGCGCCATCGTGCGCTACAACATCTCGAGGTTCTTTTGCAGCTCGAATGGAGTGACCTGAGAGCGGTACTCCTTCCACTCCTGCCGTTTGTTGAGCAGCACGTAGTTGAACACGTGCTCGCCCAGGGTCTCGGCGACGAGTTCGGATTCCTCCATGAACTGGATGGCGTGGTCGAGGCTCGCAGGCAGCTGGCGGTAACCGAGTGCGCGGCGCTCGGTGTCGCTGAGCCCCCAGACGTTGTCCTCGGCTTCCGGAGGCAGCTCGTAGCCCTCTTCGATGCCCTTGAGGCCGGCAGCGAGCATGAGCGAGTATGCGAGGTACGGGTTCGCTGCGGAGTCGATCGCCCGGTATTCGATGCGGGAGCTGTTGCCCTTGTTCGGCTTGTACAGCGGCACGCGGATCAGCGCGGACCGGTTGTTGTGGCCCCAGCAGACGAAGCTCGGCGCCTCATCCCCGCCCCAGAGCCGCTTGTACGAGTTCACGAACTGGTTCGTGACTGCGGTGATCTCCGGTGCGTGCTTGAGCAGGCCCGCGATGAACTGACGCCCGGTGCGGGACAGCTGGTACTGCGCGCCCGCCTCGTAGAAGGCGTTCGTCTCGCCCTCGAAGAGGGACAGGTGGGTGTGCATGCCCGAGCCAGGCTGGTCGGACATCGGCTTCGGCATGAACGTCGCGTAGACGCCCTGCTCGATAGCGACCTCCTTGATGACGGTGCGGAAAGTCATGATGTTGTCGGCCGTCGAGAGGGCGTCCGCATACCGGAGGTCGATCTCGTTCTGGCCGGGGCCGGCCTCGTGGTGGCTGAACTCCACCGAAATGCCGAGCTCCTCGAGCATCCGCACGGAACGGCGCCGGAAGTCGTGGGCGGTTCCGCCGGGGACGTTGTCGAAGTATCCGGCGGAGTCGACGGGCACCGGCCCGTCCTTGCCGAACTTCGACGACTTCAGGAGGTAGAACTCGATTTCAGGATGCGTGTAGAACGTGAAGCCGCGATCCGCCGCTTTCGCAAGCGTGCGCTTGAGCACGTTGCGCGGGTCGGCAACCGCGGGCTGACCGTCGGGGGTCGTGATATCGCAGAACATGCGTGCGGTCGGGTCGACTTCGCCCCGCCACGGCAGAATCTGGAACGTTGTGGGATCCGGATGTGCGAGGACATCCGCTTCGAAGGACCGGGTCAGGCCCTCGATGGCCGAGCCGTCAAAACCGAGACCCTCTGCGAATGCGCCCTCGACCTCGGCCGGTGCGATCGCCACCGATTTCAGGGTGCCGACGACGTCCGTGAACCAGAGACGAATGAACTTGATGCCCCGTTCCTCGATGGTACGAAGAACGAAGTCGCGCTGCTTGTCCATCCACGCCCTTTCTTGTTGATCACTAGGTTACTGGCTGTCGTGACCTCGCGTGCGAAAACGGCCCCGGCGGGCGGAATCGGCCGCTGGCTACACTGGAGGCATGCCAGAGTCGACCGCGTCAGATGCTCCCCGTTCCGTCAATGACCTGAATCCCTTCGTTCCCGCCCCCGCAGGACCCAAGCGGGTGCGGACCCGCCATTTCTCGAACGCGAAACAGCATGGAATCCCGATTACCGGCCTGACCAGCTACGACATGCTCACGGCGCAGATTTTCGACCAGGCCGGGATCGATTTCCTCCTGGTCGGAGACTCGGCGGGGAACAATGTCTTCGGCTACGAGACCACTCTTCCCGTCACCGTCGACGAGCTGATCCCGCTCACCCGTGCAGTCGCCCGCGCCGTCACCCGCGCCCTTGTCGTCGCTGACATGCCCTTCGGCTCCTACGAGACCGGCCAGACGGAGGCCCTCCACACCGCGGTGCGGTTCATGAAGGAAGCACAGGCCCACGCGGTCAAGCTCGAGGGCGGGGTGCGCAGCCACAAGCAGATCAAGAGAATCGTGACGAGCGGTATCCCCGTGATGGCCCACATCGGTTTCACACCGCAGAGCGAACACGGTCTCGGCGGCCACATCATCCAGGGCCGCGGCGACGCCGCGGAGAAACTCCTCGAAGACGCCCTCGCCGTGCAGGACGCCGGCGCGTTCGCCGTCGTCCTCGAGATGGTTCCGGCGACCGTGGCCGCGGAGGTCACCAGCAAGCTCGAGATCCCGACGATCGGTGTCGGGGCAGGACCAGACGTCGACGGCCAGCTGCTGGTCTGGACAGACTTCGCCGGCATGACCGAGGGCCGCGTGCCGCGTTTCGTGCGGCAGTACGCCAACGTGCGCAGCGTCCTCACGGATGCCGTGCACCAGTTCAAGTCAGACGTCGAGAGCGGCGTGTACCCCGGGCCGGAACACAGCTACGAATAGCTGTCAGCGGTCCTCCGCAGCGTCCTCCGCCGACCATTTCGCGCTGTTCGCGCGGAGCTTCTCCAGTGCGTGGGCTGCCTCGTCGCGGGTGGGGAACGGCCCGACCCGATCGACGGCGAGAGAGACCATTCCCTCCTCGACGGCGCCCGTGCGCAGGTTGTACCAGAACTGGTGCTCAGTATCTTCGGCCATAAGCTAGATCCTATGCCTAAGGATTCCGCCGGTCACCTCTTGCCAGGCCCGGTATCCCCCATCCGTCCCGTCCCCGCCAGGATCCCCCGTCCGGAATACGTCGGCCACGCCGCACCGGCGCGATTCACCGGTTCCGACGTCTACCCCGCCGCGAAGATCGAACTGATCCGTGAGGCCGGCCGGATCGCCGCGGAGGCGATCGAAGCCGTCGGCCGGGGCATCCGCCCGGGCGTGACCACGGAAGAACTCGACCGGATCGGACACCAATTCCTGATCGAGCATGACGCGTACCCCTCCACGCTCGGCTACCGGGGCTATCCCAAGTCGCTGTGCAGCTCGGTCAACGAGGTCATCTGCCACGGCATCCCCGACACGACGGTCCTCGAAGACGGAGACATCGTCAACATCGACATCACCGCCTTCAAGAACGGCGTCCACGGGGACACCAACGTCACGTTCATCGTCGGGGAGGCGAGCGAAGCGGTGACGCTCCTCGTCGAACGCACGAAGGAGGCCCTCGCCCGCGGTATCAAGGCCGTCGCCCCCGGGCGTCAGGTCAACGTGATCGGCCGGACCATCGAGTCATACGCCAAGCGGTTCGGCTACGGCGTCGTTCGGGACTTCACCGGCCACGGGGTCGGCGAGGCCTTCCACTCCGGCCTGATCGTCCCCCACTACGACTCTGCCCCGCAGTACGACACCGTGATGGAGGTCGGCATGGTCTTCACGATCGAGCCGATGCTCACACTCGGCGGCACGGACTGGGACATGTGGGCGGATGACTGGACCGTGACGACCAGGGACAAGAGCATCACCGCCCAGTTCGAGCACACCCTTGTCGTGACCGAACGCGGCGCAGAGGTCTTGACCCTCCCCTAGACGGTAGGTTTTCTACTATGAGTTCTCAGACGGCCATCGGCATCGACATCGGCGGGACCGGCATCAAGGGGGCACTCGTCGATCTTGCGACGGGCGCGCTGCTGACCGACCGCGTCAAGCTCCCCACGCCCAAGGGCGGGCGCCCTGCCGACATCGTCGAGACGACCCGCGTCATCCTCGAAAGGGTCAGTGCCATTGCTGGCGTGACGGATGTCCCCGTCGGCATCTGCTTCCCCGCGATCGTCAGGCACGGACGGACGATGTCGGCCGCCAACGTGTCCAAGAAATGGATCGGCCTCGAGGCCGCGGCCCTGTTCGCAAGGAGCCTCGGCGCACCCATCACGTTCGTGAACGACGCGGATGCCGCGGGGTACGCCGAATCCCAGTTCGGTGCCGCGCAGGGGGTGGAGGGCGTGGTGATCCTGACCACCCTCGGCACCGGCATCGGCACGGCGCTCCTGAACGACGGGGTGCTCGTTCCCAACACCGAACTCGGTCACCTGCAGATCGACGGAGTCGACTACGAGACCCGCGCCTCGTACTCCGCGCGGGAACGGGAGAATCTCTCCTGGTCGGCCTGGGCGGCACGCCTGCAGAAGTACTACTCCACGCTCGAGGCGCTCTTCTCCCCCGACCTGTTCGTCGTCGGCGGCGGCGTCTCCAAGCACCACGACGATTTCCTGCCCCTGCTCGCGCTGCACACGCCGATCGTCCCGGCCGTGCACAAGAACAACGCCGGCATTCTCGGGGCTGCGGCCCTCGCCGTGAAAGACCTGGACTAGACCAGGACCGGTCTCGTCCCGTGGTCGGGTGACGGCACCCCGTGGGGGAAGCGGCCCCAACGGGGAAAAGGGGAATGGGCCGGCTGGTACGCCGGGTTCTGTCCCGGTTTTCACCGGGGACGGCCATCTATCTCGGGACTACGTTGCCGCAGCCCTCTAGCGGTCTACCCGGAAACTCGGCGAGCCGCCTTAACGTTTCCTGTGTGACCTTGCTCCGGACGAGGTTTACCGAGCCGACCAGGTCACCCTGGCCTCTGGTGGTCTCTTACACCACCGTTTCACCCTTACCACCGAAAAACGGTGGCGGTCTACTTTCTGTGGCACTGTCTCGCGGGTTACCCCGGGTGGGTGTTACCCACCGCCCTGCTCTGTGGAGCCCGGACGTTCCTCGGCAGCCGCTCCCCCGAAGGGAACCGGCTGACGCGGCCGTCTTGCCGACCCATTCTTCCTCCCAGACTACAGGATCAGATTCCGGACTCCTCCGTGCGCACAAGGATCGCACCACAATCCGGGCAGAACAGCACCTCGTCGGCCGCAGACGACCGCACGGACTCGAGGTCGCTTCCGGTGAGGGTGATGGTGCATCCGCTGCAGGTGCGCTGGCGCAACAGCGCGGCAGCGTTCCCGTGGCCGCTCACGAAGAGCTTCTCGTAAAGGCTCGCGAGATCCGGCGCGATCGTCCCTGCGATCACGGCCCGGTCGCGGCGGAGTTCCTCGAGCTGGCGGTGCAGGGTGGCGAGGTCGGCGTCGCGTGAGGTCTCGGTCTCCTCGACTCGGGCGGCCAGCGCGTCCCGTTCCGCTTCGACGACCGCAACAGCGGATTCACGTTCCTCGAGGCGCTCCATCACGGCGATCTCGATCTCTTCGAGGGCGAGCAGCCGTTTGCGGAGTGCGGCGAGTTCGGTGTCGAGCGCCTGGACGTCCTTGACCGAACTCGTCGTCTGCAGGCGTTCGTCGTCGCGCTTGATGCGCTTCTCGACGACCTCGACGTCGGACTCGATCCGGTTCAGTTCGAGACGAACGTCCTCGACTTCTCCGTGGAGAGTCGTGAGGTTCATCCGGGTCTTGTCCGCGGTTCCGGCGAGTGCGGTGAGTTCGGCGTGCTGGGCGAGCGCCCTGGTCTGGTGGTCGACCTGCTGGAGCCTGATGTCGAGAGCCTGGAGCCGGAGCAGTTCCTTCTGCTCGATGGGGGATGCCTTCACTTGAGTCCTGACCTTCACGGGTATTGAGTTCGACCGGCCCGGTGGCCGGATACTGTCGGTGGGGTTGTGCAGGTTACTGCACGATGACGAAGTCCCACGGGTCCGTGCGCAGATCGCTCACGTCCACCCGTAGTCCCGGAAAAGCGTTCCGCAACGCGTCGGCGGCGGTGTCGAGCCACAACCACTCGCTCGCCCAGTGTGACACGTCGATCAGCGCCGGTGTGTTTCCGTCGAGCAGCGCCTGTTCCCTCGCCTCGGAGGCCGGGTGATGACGGAGGTCGGCGGTGATGTAGACATCCGCGGCCAGCACGGACGGAACGCTGAGCAGGGAGTCCCCCGCTCCACCGCAGAGCGCGACAGAGCGAACCGGTGCGGTGTACTCCCCCGAGACGCGGATCCCGGAGGCTGTCGCGGGCAGGATCGTCGCGAGGCGCCGGGCGAGCTGGCCGAGTGTGGTCGGAGTCCCGAGCAGCCCGACCCGCCCGATACCGGTCCCTGGCACGGTTCCCGCGGTGATCGGCTGGGCGTCCACGAGTCCGAGTCGCGACGCGAGGACGTCGGAGACACCGTCGACGACGACATCCGCGTTCGTGTGCGCGGCGAGGAGTGCGCAGTCCGACCGGATCAACCTGGCCAGGAGGGCACCCTTGTACCGGTCCTCTGCGATGGACGTGACTCCGCGAAGAAGGAGCGGATGGTGGACGAGAAGGAGGTCGGCACCGACCTCGATCGCCTCATCGACGGTCGCGGAGACGGCGTCGACCGCGAGGAGGACGGAATCGACCCGGTTCGACGGGTCGCCGCTCACGAGTCCGGGTGCATCCCACGTCTCCGCACCCGACAACGGCCAGAGCTCGTGGACGGTCCGGGTGATCTCTGCGAGCGAATAGGACACCCCGTCAGCCTACCCGTGCGCTACCCCGGCCATTCTCAGGGCGCCGACTCGCAGGCGCCGGTCTCACGACACCCACCCGGCGACCCGTGGACTCACCCCGCGGACGCCGGGGTCCTGGCGTTCTCCTGCCTGCGGATCGCCGGAATGCCCGCGAGGAGGGGTGTCGCGAGGCCCAGGGCGAAGACGATCAGGACGCCGGGGTTCGTCGCCGCGAATTCCCCGCCGGGGTCGATGCCGAGTGGTTCAAAGAGGTATCCCTGCCAGGCCGACCAGCCCTCCCCAGGGACGAGGAGTCCCCAGCCGACCACGCTGAAGACGACGAAGGCGGCCAGATTGACCCAGCGCACGTCCGCATACGCTCCACCGCGCTTCAGGAGGCTGCGGGTGTCGTACCGATTGGCGCGCACGAACGTCTCGGCGGAGAACAGCCCCGACCAGGCCGCGACCGGGATCGCGAGGGTCAGTGGCACGGTGAGGAACGCCGCCCGGACACCCAACCCACCGGACGGCAGGAGGAGCAGTGCCGCGCCCATCGCCGTGAGAGCGACTCCCGCGGCCCGAGGGAGCCCGGAGGACAGCGCCGCGGCCGCCAGGCCGCCCGAGTACAACGTCAGGATCAGTGCGGAGAGCACGGTGACCGTTCCGAGCAGAAGCAACGGCCATTCGAGACCGGCGGGCAGGAGCGCGGCGAGCGTTCCGACCGGGTCGACGGCGAGGTCTGCTCCCCGCTGGCCCTGGGACGAGACGAGCAGTGCCCCCCAGGAGGCGAGGACGAGGGCAGGTACCCCGACCCCCGCGAGGAGCCAGAGAACCGCATTCGATCCGGAACCGGACCTGCCCTGATAGCGTGCAAGGTCTGCGCCGCTCGACGCCCAGGCGAGT
Organism: Cryobacterium sp. 10I1; assembly: GCF_035019805.1. Taxonomy (NCBI): domain Bacteria; kingdom Bacillati; phylum Actinomycetota; class Actinomycetes; order Micrococcales; family Microbacteriaceae; genus Cryobacterium; species Cryobacterium sp. 10I1. The sequence continues at coordinate 2,027 of NZ_JASJVF010000052.1, read as the reverse complement.
CCCAGGTAGGCGAACACGAGGGTGACCCCGCCGAACACCGTGAAACCGCTTCCATCCGGAACAGTGAGCGCCGAGCCCACGTCGACGAGTCCGGCCGAGAGCACCATCACCGCGATCACCAGGGCGGCACCTGCGACGGCGAGCACGGCCTGAACGGAGCGGATGAGCGCATAGCCGAAGAGCGCGACCACGGTCGCCACGATCAGGACCGCCAGCGCGGGGAGCGGAACGGACCCGTCCCTGGTTCCACCTGCCAGCGTCGGCGGCCTCGTTGCTGCGGTCACGGCCCGGCCCAGGATGGCGAGGAGCAGTGCGCCCCAGGCCATCCGGACAAGCAGGGCGAACACGGTGGGAACGACGTTTCCGATCACGCCGAACGTTGCCCGCGACAGCATGACCATCGACTGCCCGTTGCGCCGACCGGCCAGGGTTCCCAGGCCGAGCGGGATCAGTGAGAGCACGATGCCGAGCACGGTGACGAGTACGACCTGGCGGATGCTGAGTCCGAGGTAGGCGAGGCGCGCACCGACCGCGACGCTGACGACGGATGCCATGACCGCGAACCAGAGACGGAAGACCCGGCTTCCGCGTCCGACCCGGTTCACCACCGGGGTCGGAGCCTGTGCGTAACGCTCGATCACGAGCCGCGGCTCCTCGGCGAGAGCGGCATCGACGAGGACGATTTCGTCGTCGCTGACCCGTGGACTCGCCACGGGCGCGGCCACCCCCGTCGGTACGTCGTCGGCGTCGTCGGGCAGGTCGTCGTCGACTCCGAAGCCGACGATCTCGGTCGCGGCCGTCCTCGGCGCGCTCCCGTCCAGTGGCGTGATGCCCAGTTCGATCACGGCCGGTGACTCCACCGTGAGCGCGTCGTCGTCAGCCGGGGAGGCGGGTTCGGGCGGAACGGGGCCGTCCTGCCCCCTCGGGTACCTGTCGGACATGCCCCGAGTGTAGCCAGATGCCCGAAATCGCGGCAGGTCTACCAGCCGAGGGTGCCCGGCTCCCCCTTGAACGGCCCGACGACCCGCGAGGTGATCCAACCGCCATAGAAGGATCCGGCCTGCGCGTGGACGACTTCACCGTCGACAGTGCAAAGATCCATCCGCCCCGGATACAGTGCGATCCGGCCCGCGAGCGATTCGAACCCAGGCTCGGGCTCAGGGTAGGTCCAGGCAGCGCCAACGGCACGAGCAGTGCCGGACACGACGGTCAGGTATGACGCGGTTCCCTTGTATTCGCACACCGATCGGCCGTCCGCCGGCACGAGAGAACCGGGGCGGAAGGCATCGCGGGGAAGGTAATACGCCGGCGGGTGGCTCGTCTCGAGCACGCGGACCGCGTTTTCGGTGCGCGCGATCTCGAGCCCACCGAAGCGGATCACCACTTCCTCGGAGACGGGCTCGACCCTGGGCGGGCGCGGGTAGTCCCACACCGATTCCTGGCCGGGACCGGGGACGACCCTGTCCCTGTGTGCGGATGTCATCGGGCCATAGTAGCCCGGCGGTCCGGCGGCGGGCTGGCAGTGCACCCCGGGCGTACACTGCGGGCATGACGGAGAACGTGATCGTTGCGATTGACGGCGGGCCGGCCAGTGCTGCAGCCCTGGATTGGGCGATCACCCGAGCGGTCGACCGCTCGTCCGCCGAATCGGACGCACAACCGATCGAGCTCGAACTCACGACCGTCGTCGAGCTGGGTTGGTCGCCGCACGACGTCGCCCTCAGCTTCCAGCCTGCCTACGAACGCGCGCTGGCCGCGGCGACCCATGAAGTGGAACGCCGGGCTCCGGGGTGCCGCAGGACGAGCTACATCCGACACGGTGTCCCCGTCGACGAGCTCGTCAGGGCATCCGCTTCTGCGGACCTGATGGTGATCGGCTCGAACAAGACCGGGCTCCTGACCGGCGCCGTCTACGGGACGCTCCCCCTCCGCCTCGCGGCGCACGCGCACTGCCCGGTCGTCGTCGTTCCGGCGACGTGGCGACCGCGGATCGGCCCTGTCGTCGGGGGGGTGGGCGCCGCCCCCCC
>NZ_JASJVF010000051.1:0-17570 GCF_035019805.1 Cryobacterium sp. 10I1 | reverse complement strand
TACCGGAACGCCGCGTCGAGCTCCGCGTCCCGTGCCGAGACAGGCTCCCGCAGCGCGAGGATGATCGCAGAGTCGAGCCGCCCGGCACCGGAGTCGATCCGGGTCACGAACCCGAGCCGAGCCGCCTCACTCGCACGCTGTTTGGCCGACGACACCGGCCGCACCTCGCCGGCGAGGCTGATCTCGCCGAACGCCACGACGTCATGCCCGATCGGCTTGTTCCGCGACGCGGAGGCGATCGCGAGCGCGATGGCGAGATCGGCGCCGGGTTCGGTCAGACGGATGCCGCCTACGGTCGACACGTAGACATCCGACGCCCCGAGGCCCTTCACCTCAGCCCTCTGCTCGAGCACGGCGATGATCATGGCGACACGCGATGAGTCCACGCCGTTGGTCACCCGGCGCGGGTTAGGGGCCGAGCTCGGCATGACGAGTGCCTGCACCTCGACCGGCATCGCCCTCCGTCCCTCGAGGGCGACCGTGACGCAGGTGCCGGGCACCAGGACGCCGCCGCGGGTGAGGAACAGGCCGCTCGGATCGGGGACCTCGGAGATGCCCTCGCCGGTCATCTCGAAGCAGCCGACCTCGTCGGTCGGCCCGAAACGGTTCTTGAGCGCTCGCACGAAGCGCAACGCGGTCTGCCGATCGCCCTCGAACTGGCAGACGACGTCCACGAGGTGCTCGAGCAGGCGGGGGCCGGCGATCGACCCGTCCTTGGTGACGTGCCCGACCAGGAGGATCGGCAGGTTGCGGTCCTTGGCGACCCGGATGAGAGTGGATGCGACCTCGCGCACCTGGCTCGGCTGGCCGGGAAGCCCGTCGGAGAGACCGCTCGCGACGGTCTGCACGGAGTCGATGATGACGAGGCTCGGCTGCACCGCGTCGATCTGGCCGAGGATGGTCGCGAGGTCGGTTTCGGCGGCGATGAACAGCTCGCGCTGCAAGGCCCCGGTGCGCTCGGCGCGCAGGCGCACCTGGCTCACCGATTCCTCGGCGCTCACGTAGAGCACCCGGGACTTGGCTGCCGCTGCCTTCGAGGCGACCTCGAGCAGCAGCGTTGACTTACCCACGCCGGGCTCGCCGCTCAGCAGGATGACCGAACCGGGAACGATGCCGCCGCCGAGCACCCGGTCGAACTCGCCGATGCCGGTCGGCCAGTGCGAGACCGCGGTGGTGTCCACGTGCGTGATCGGACGCGCAATGCCGGACCCGATCACGGCGACAGGCTTGACGGCGCGGGTGAGGCTCGCCTTCTCCGTCATGTCGACCACGGTGCCCCACTGCTGGCACTCGCCGCAGCGCCCGGCCCACTTCAGGGTGGTCCAGCCACACTCGGTGCAGCGGAAGGAGGAAACGGGTCTGGCCATGCTTGCGAGCCTAGCTTCGGCCACCGACACCCGGGCAATCGGCCGCGTGCCCACGCCGGTTGAAGCTCGAGCGCACGCCCTGGCCGAAGTCCGCGCGCCCACCCGGCCGGTCGGGCGCGCCTACCCCTCGCGCAGGTCGGCGAACTCCTCGGCGTCCTCGGGAACGAGCAGAGCGATGTCCTCGCTCAACGCCGGGAGGAATGCTTCGGCCCAGACCCGGTAGCCGCGGTCGTTCGGGTGGAACAGGTCGTTGGCCACGTGGGTGGCGACGCTGCGCAGCCCCGGCCGCTTCGTCGTCGCGTGCAGGGGCACAACGGTGAGCCCGTACTCGGTGGCGACCGTCCGCAGTATCCGGTTCCCGACGGCCACGATCCGTTCGTTGTGCGGCAGGTGGAAGCACGGCAGGTCGGCCACGAGGGCGTGTGGTGGTAACGCAGCGAAGATCGCGCGGATCCCTGATTCGAACACCGCAGCATCCCACACCGCCACGTTGTTCGCACCGATCGCGACCGTGACGATGTCGGGGGAGAGTTCCGAGAGGAGCGGCAGCTGGTCGCGAACGGCAAGCTCGACGGTCGCTCCCGAGACGCTCAGGTTGGCGACGCGCACCGTGCGACCGGTGGCCAGGCGGATGTGATCGGCGAGCAACCCGACGTAGCTGCGCCGCGGTTCGCTTGCCCCGATCCCCTGCGCGGCGCTGTCGCCGATGGCCACGTAGAGCAGCTCGCCCGGCTCCCGGCCATGCTCCCGCCACCACTGGGCGTGCGCGGGGAGGGTCTCGTTGAGTACCCGGGCGTTGCCTTGGCGCCATTCCCGGAATCCGCGCGCCCGAACGACGGCGGCAGCGGTCATTCCGGTAGCTGTGGTGACGGCGCCGAGGGCGACCAGGAGCGCGCGAAGGTTCGGTTTGACGTTAGACACGGGGGGAGCGTACCGCCGGTTTCTGGGTGCCGGCTTTCTGCTTCCTGTGTTCGCGTGTCGCGGTTTCCAGTGAAGCGGATGCCGCCCGCGAGCCCCGAATATCGGCTTGATTCGCGCAGACCCCTGTTTCTCACGTACAATCTCCCTCGGTACCGTGTCCGAGCGGCCGAAGGTGCAACTCTCGAAAAGTTGTGTGGGGGAGACTCCACCGTGGGTTCAAATCCCACCGGTACCGCCACAGTCAAACCCCCTGAATCCCTTGTAAACACTGGGAAGCAGGGGGTTTTTCATTACAGAGATTCGGGGTTTGCCCACGGTTTGCCCACATCTGAAACCTTCTTTGCCTGATTGAGCGCGATTCCGACAGCGTCAAGATCGTCGTCGAATAGATCCGCGTATGTGTCCAGCGTCATGGCGGCTGAAGCGTGTCCAAGCATCTTCTGGACGGCTTTCACGTTTGCGCCGGCGGAGATCGCCAGGCTGGCGGCTGTATGGCGCAAATCATGGACGGTGACTCGCTGAAGTGTCGCGTCAATGGCTTGGGCCTTTCTTACTGCCGAAACTCGCCAACCTCTTCTTGAGTCGGGAAGCGGCACATGGACGAGTCCGGCACCGAAGACAAGCTCATCTTGATCCTTTCCCGCGCATGCTTTGGCCAGCAGATCGGTTAGAAACTCAGGGTACGGAACGCTGCGGAATTCGTGCGACTTCGGCGTGCCAACGATGATCGGTCCGCCAACGCTCACGGCGTTTTCAGTGACGTTCGCACGGCGCCTCGTGGTGTCTAGACTTCTAACTCTTAGGGCTGTTGCTTCGCCCCACCGGAGACCCGTGTATGACAGGAATAGGAGCAGAGTCGAATGCCGACCAGCGTTGTCGGCGAGGAGTTGAACCTGCTGGTGGGAAAGATAGACATGCTTGTTGTGAGGTTTTCTCGGAAGATTCACCCCGCGTGCGGCATTCGAACTAATGCGGCGATCCTTCACAGCGACATCCAAGATCGACGCGAGAATCCCGAATGCTCGAATCACCAACGTTGCACCCTTGCGTTTGGATAGTTCGGTGACCCAACCTTGAACCTCGCTGTGACGGATGGAGCCAACCGAGCGCTTTCCCCAGAATGGCTGGACGTGCAGTCTCCAAGCGGACTCGATTGGGCGCAAGCTTGAGGGTTTTAGGTGTGATTGATTGTTCAACCACTCGTCTCCGAGGATATCGATGACTGACCTAGATGCGGTTGCATCCACAAACTCGCCTCTGGCCTTGGATACTTCGATTGAAGCCAAGAAGAGCTCGGCAGCTTTCTTCGTTGAGAAGCCGCGCCGCTCAGTGGAGGAGTGGTCGGGTTTGCGGTAGCGAGCCCGATAGCGCTTGCCGGCTACGGTCTCGTAAGGAGTGATGCTACCCATGTCTAGAAGGGGGTCTCGGGAGACGGGCCGATCGGATTTTCCAGGTTCACGCCCGCGGCGCGCAGCCGATTCTCGACCCGATAGAGGTTAGCGTGGTTGGATTCCTGATCACGCTGATACAAGAATTTCGCTGTCTGGTTGACTGTGAAACCCTTCCGCTGGGGCGCGAAGCGGTAACCGCTCTCTGGTCGGTCGAGTTGTTCAAGTAGTTCGCTTCGTTTGCGGAGGTCGATCAATATGATCTCGTTCTCTGAATAACCGAATCCCGGCGGGTTCAGCATGGGTTCACCGTTCAATAGAGAACTGGTCGTCTTTCTGCTGCCTGTTCCGGTGAACCAATCGCGAGCGAGCCACATTGGCGTGAGCACGACATTGTTCTCTCCGTTCGCGATTTCTATCCGCTTATACGGTTGCTTCAAGGGGAAGATCAAGTCAGCTGGCTGTACTTCCAGCACGAATGCCATCGCAAGGAGTTGCCTCACGGTCACATCCTCTTTTCGACCATTCTCTAGATTGGCGACTATCGATCTAGTCAGTCCGAATCCAGCCTTTTCGGCAAGTTCATCGGCGCTCATCTTGAGTAGTTTTCGGAAGTGGGCGATTTGCTTCCCAAGCTCATATTCAACCGTTTCAAACATGTAGACACAATATCGTGGATTATGTGTAGTGTATAGCCCGTACACAGAACGCTTCGGTTTTGTGTATGCGAGATGGAGCTGAATTGACTAGGTATCTCTCACCGCAGCAAGTCTGCGAGATTATCCCCGGCATGACGAAGGGATCCCTTGCCCAGTTGCGTTTCACCGGGAAGGGCCCTCGGTACCGCAAGCCAACTCCCAAGACGGTCATCTACGTCGAGTCGGAGGTCATCGACTGGATTGAAGTCAGCGCGCGGAGAGGCACAGCTCTGGAGGACGCGTGAAAAGGGCAACGAGGGTGCCGTCACCGACCTGTAACTCGGTGACGGCTTCGACAAATCACCACCGCTAGGAGAATGGTTCATGAACAATACCAAGAAATCCGCGAAGGCCCTTTTGCCGCGGAACTCGACTGCAGGGCGCACTAAGGACACGATCTTCGACATGTGCAATGCAGATAATCCGGGGCGTGAACAGCTCCGATCTCGTTGCCACCTCGAGGAGGCTTCCAAGTTCTTCGTCTCCTTTTCAGCACTAGAGTGCGGCGCCGATAGTCCTTTCACAGCTCGTCGAGTCGTTCGGCCCAGGTCGGATGCCGCGACACCAACCGGCCACTTCCGGTCCCGATTCGGAAGGGTTGAGTCCTAGTGGCCCGCATTCGAACCATTAAGCCGGCCTTTTTCCAGAGCGATGATGTGGTCGCTCTGAGCTTGCGAGCGCGTCTCACGTGGATTGGACTGTGGCTATTTGCTGATGACAATGGACGCAATATCTTCGACGCGCGAGTTGTGAAGGGCGACCTCTGGCGTTTTGAGGACAACGTGACGCGCAAAATGATCGAGGAGGACCTCGACGAACTTGTGGACGCCGGTCGTATTCGCACCTACGACTCCGGAAGAAAGACGTACTTCGAGGTCGTGAACTGGCTTGTTCACCAGAAGATCGATCGTCCTTCGAAGGTGGCACATCCGATCCCACCCTGGGGTCCAAACGCCGCAGAAAGTGCGGCATCAGCGAAGAGTGGGACGCGGGAGAGCCTCAACCGAGCTATGGGCCCAGTGAGTCATACGGGGCGAGTTCGCCCACCATTCTGCAGCCGCCATCCCAATGGAACAGACCTTCCGTGCAAGGATTGCGGAAATCTCAGGTTGGCGCTCATGGCTACCGCCTCGCAAGTCGCCCCGGTAGCAACACTGCCACTGCCGCCGCGGGCCGGCGACCGGTCCGGCTTCTGTGCATTGCACAACGAGTATCCGACTCCGTGCGACCAATGCATGAGGATCGGAGCCGAAGCGGCAGCTGCTGCCTAGCGCACGCACAGGTCCGCTCGGGTGAGTTGTCCGGTTGCCAGAGGTGCGTTGCTCATCAGTCTCCCCTTGTGCCCCTTCCTTGCGCGTGAAGCCTGCCCACAAGCGCAGACCTCGCGGGTCTGTCGTTCGCATTCGACGAGGACTCGGTGAGGGTCCACTGAGGGCTCGCGGATGTCCACACGAGCCCTCGATGCGAGAAGGAGAAGGACCAGTGGAAGGGGAAAATGGAAGGGGAGGGCGCACCCCTGGTCTTCGAGAGATCCGCTCCTGGGTCTGCGAATAGCTTGCCGGCCGTTCTGGTTGTTGGTCTTTGCTCTTCCTCGCCCCAAGGTCGAGACAGTGCGTGTGGATGCTTTGGATTCCGTGGAACAGCGTTCGACGAGAACTCGACGAGGCGTACACGAGCCCTCGATGCTGGAAGGGGAAATGGAAATGGAAATGGAAAAGGATGGGGAGGGGCGGGCGAGTGTCTGGCTCTCGGGAGTCACGCCTGTCGACCCATGGCAACTTCGCCGGCCGCTTGGTCGTTGGGCGCTACTCGATGCGGGACGCGTGACGTGGGCTTTGGGGATACCGAGGGACAGCATGTCGACGACGGCTTGACGAGCGCCGCGCGGAGTCCCTTCGGTGCGCTCTGCCCCGTGTTGAGAGATCACGTTGCTACGCGTTAGCGGGACATTCCTGGCTGTAGTCCGATGGTTGACTCATCGGCCTGCGTGATGCTTGCGCTCTAGTACGCCGACAGCGCGAGAGGGCGGCGCGGTCTAGGCGCCTTCGTTAGTCTTCACGCAGTTGCGTTTGACTACGATAAAGCCGTCGTGCCGATTGACGGTGATAAGACCGTCAAGTAATATGAAGGTGATATGACCGTCAAGAGGGGCACCTATGGCATCACGCGGTGAAGTGAGAAGCATTGAGGCGCTCGGCCGGATGCTGCAGCAAGGCCGCCTGGTCAGCGGGCTGACGCAGCGTGATCTTGCCGAAAGGCTCCAGACCGATCAGAAATACATCTGGGCTTTGGAATCTGGTAAGAGCACGATCGTTTTGGAGCGTATCTTCGCGGCAATGCGGGAGACCGGGGTCCGAATGTATATGGAGATCGACGACTCGCCAGATGCGCCACTTGGCAACGACATTGCGCGCGACTCTGATGGCTGACTTGCGGGTGGAAATATATGGCGAGCTAGTCGGTTGTCTAGTCGGCGCCGATCGTCGTGCCTTCGATTTCAACGCGGACAAGAACGCCATCGATGTCTTTGGGCTTGGTAGCACGATCCTCTCCGAGTCTGTTCCTTTCGACCTCGTTGTCAACCGCAGCAGAGCCGCACGCCGCCGCAACTTTTTCGCAGAGCTACTTCCCGAGGGAACTGCGCTGGATAATCTCGCCGCCGAGATCAGGGCCTCTACCGACGACATCATCTCGCTATTGGCTCAATTTGGCCGAGATGTCGCCGGGGCTGTTCAGATTTACGACCCTGAGGCGGCGGGCGAGCCTCGTACGCCAGATGTGGCCTTGGTCGACGGGGTCGAAGTCGGAAAGATGCTCACCAACGCGCAGGCTGCCCCGCTGGGAAACCGACCGAAGTCCGGTCGGACGTCGCTGGCCGGTGTGCAGGACAAGATCGTTCTGGCGCTCAAAGGTGATCAGTGGTTCCAAGTGCTTGAGGGCTACCCGTCCACCCACATCGTCAAGCCGCCGTCCGCTCGTTACCCGAGCATCACGTTTGATGAGGAATACGGCTTCCGCGCGGCCAAAGCTGCTGGCCTGACCACATTCGACGCATGGATAGAAGATTTCGGTGGGGTTCTCGGCCTCGTTATCGAACGCTACGACAGGTCACCGGATGCACCACAGGGACGAATACATCAGGAAGACATGAACCAGGCCCTGGGGGCATCGAAGAATGAGAAGTACCAGGAGTTCGGCGGGAAAGTGACGCTCAAGCGAGTGGCGCACGTCCTTGGGCGCAATGGTGACCGGCGCTCCGTAGACCAGCTCCTCGGGTTGCTGACCGTCTCGCAGGCCCTGGGAAACCTTGACATGCACGGCAAGAACATCAGCATGCTCCACATGCGGGACGGCAGCACGGAAATTACACCGGCCTACGATGTCGTGCCCCAAACTCACCTCGATAGCGACGGCAAGATGGCGTTGGCCGTCAACCGGAAGTACTTGCACGCGGCGATCACCATTGACGACCTCATCGCGGAGGGTCTCTCGTGGAACATTCGTTCACCGCGCGCGGTCATCATCTCAGCGCTTGAAGCCGTGGAGAGTTTCGCCCATTCGGAGAGTCCGGTCGACAACGCCTATGTCGGGCTGCAGGATGATGTCCGCAGGTTCACCCGAAACCTGCTCGAGGGACGCCCGACCGGGGAGACTCGGTAGATCGTCCTGTTCGCAGCCAAGCGACGATCGTCCGAGAAGAGTCACCGTTCACGGCGGGCAGAGGGGACTCTGTCGACGATGGCGGAGTAGTCGTTCCGGAGGATTGAGGCGTACATCGGCATTGTGACTCTATCCACTGATGGCGGGCGCCGGGCGCACTCGAAGTCGGTGTCAGAAATCATCGTCGTATTCCGTGGGCAGTCTCATTCTCGTGGGGAGCAGGGCCAGGCGAGTGTTGATTAGCTCTCGTGGGCCCTCCTCGGTGGCGCCAACAAGGGGGATGCCGAGCAGGGCCGCAACCTCGAATACCGTGCCGATCGATGTGGCGGTGGAACCTTTCTCAATGGCGATAAGAGTCCCCGCGGAGATGCCTGCACGCTCCGCTATGTCGCGTTGCCGCCAGTGAATTAGTCGGCGCTCGGCGGTGATTTGCTGCCCAAGGATCGTGATGGCTTCAACGGTCCAGGGTGAGTAAGTGCGGGCTTTTCTTGCCATGGCCATCTCCATAAAGTGCAATGTATTGGTGCTAAGAGTACTTTGGCAGCAATACATTGTGGTTTGAGGCTGAGTTCGCTGCAAGCCGGGTCTCAGCGAACCGAATGGATGTGCGCCTGGTGGGCATGAAGAATATGCGGAGCTGCAGGGTTCGGGCGGGAGTTAAGCGTCAAGGTTGATTTCTCTCTCCTGACGCCGATGACGGTCAAGTCCAAATGTGTGGTGTAACGGGTTTTCCGCGTGATTCTTGGATTTCTAGGCGCTGAGGGCGCCGAGTTCGGTTGTGGGTTCCTCCTTGTCGGTCGGGATGAGGGTGAGGCGTGAGCGGCTGAGGACGTCGAGGCCGAGGTAGCGGCGGCCTTCGATCCATTCGTCGTGTTGTTCGGCCAGGACCGCGCCGACGAGTCGGATCAGGGAGCCGCGATCGGGGAAGATACCCACGACGTCGGTGCGGCGGCGGATCTCGCGGTTGAGGCGTTCCTGTGGGTTGTTGGACCAGAGCTGACGCCAGATTTCCTTCGGGAAACCGGTGAAAGCGAGCACGTCCGCCCGGGCTCCCTCAAGGTGGGTGGCGACCGCGGGGAGCTTCTCCTCGAGGGCGTTCAGGACTCGGTCGAACTGGGCGTGGACGGCGTCCGCGTCGGGCTGGTCGTAGACGGAGTGGAGCAGGGTCTTCACCCACGGCCAGCTGGACTTCGGGGTCGCGGACATGAGATTCGCGGCGTAGTGGGTGCGACAGCGCTGCCAGGTCGCACCGGGCAAGGTGGCCCCGATGGCGGCCACGAGGCCGGCATGCGCGTCGCTGGTGACGAGTTTCACACCGGTGAGGCCGCGGGCGGTCAGGTCGCGGAAGAAGCCGAGCCAGCCGGCGCCGTCTTCGGCGCTGGTGACCTGCAAGCCCAGGATCTCGCGGTGCCCGTCCTTGTTCACGCCCGTCGCGAGGAGCGCGTGGACGTTGGCGACACGGCCGCCCTCGCGGACCTTCAGCACCAGGGCATCGGCGGCGACGAACGTGTAGGGGCCGGCGTCGAGGGGGCGGGTGCGGAACTGCTCGACCTGCTCGTCGAGGTCGTTGGCCATGATCGACACCTGCGACTTGGAGAGGCGGGTGATGCCGAGGGACTCGACGAGTTTCTCCATCCGTCTGGTCGACACCCCGAGGAGGTAGCAGGTCGCCACGACGCTGGTCAGGGCGGCTTCGGCCCGGCGGCGGCGCTCGAGGAGCCAGTCCGGGAAGTAGGTGCCGGTGCGCAGCTTCGGGATCGCGACGTCGAGGGTGCCGGTGCGGGTATCGAAATCACGGTGCCGGTAGCCGTTGCGGGAGTTGGTCCGGTCGGCGGAGATCTGGCCGTATTCGGCGCCGCAGACGGCTTCGGCCTCGGCGCTCATCAGCGCGTTGATGAACGTGGTCAGCATCTGCCGCATCAGGTCCGGCGAGGCTTGCTCGAGTTGTTCGGACAGGAAACGGGCAGGGTCAATAAAATGGGGTGCGGTCATCGCGTGTACTCCTTCGGAAAAGACTTGATCGGTCTTTCCAAGAATCACGCGGTGGCCGCCTCACGTCGGTGCAACACGCCCATCAGGGCCGGGGTTACACCACGCTATTGGACGCAACCCCGATGACGTGGAGCCCGGCTATTTAGGATGGCGCCGCTCTGATGGCCTTTCTTCATAGTCCGACAAGTCACGCATCGAGAGCTGGGCAAATGCATACTCCGGACCCTGCGTGAGATCGGAAAGGGCTGACTGACGTCGACTCCGACCGACACTTCGACCTGGGGTTTGCCGACTGCACGCTAGGCACCGAGAACGGGAGAGGACTTGTCATATCGTCGCAGGAGGCACGGGACAATGATTCCGCGGTGCGTAGCGTCACCGAGGCCCTCGGGCGGGCCGGATTTCCGGTCATCGACGTAACGAGAGACGAACCCGAAACAACCACGTAGTTTCCGCGGCATCGAGGAAGACGGGTAGCAAGGCCGCAGCGCGAGCGAGCACCGGCGGCTATGGTCCAGTTGTTGCGCCGGCTAGTCCTGCCGAGAGATGGCCGAACGTCTGTCTGTATCCCTGCGGCTCTGTGTTTTTCAGTGACGCAAGATTTCTGCTCGGCGTGTGGCGCGTTGGACTACAGTCTCGGCGTCGCCCGACCGCAACCTTTCAAAATTGCTAATGCCGTCTTGGGGGTCTCTGTAGACGATCCAAAGGGCGATGCTCCAATCGTCAAGGGTGTCGCCCAGGGCTTTCAGTACTCTGTCCAAGCTGGGGAGGAATTCGCCATCCGGGCCGAATTGAAAGCTTGGGAAGAGCAAGTCACCCTCGAGGGTCCTGACTGTTAGGAGTTTCCCGTCTCGGGCCAAGCCAAGGACGGAGTCTTCCGTGAGGTCGAGCCATTCCTGCAGCCCTGCACGGTCGTAGAGCGGCCCGACTGCGTCAACGAGGAGCCGCGTCGCTTCTTCTCCGTCCATGGTCGGAACTCTACTCAGCGGTCATGTTGGAAGCCACTGATCGTTGACGCTTCTGGTCCCGATTTCAGCGCGTTTAGCCAGGCTCGCATCGCGTGGATGTCATCCGGGCGGAGGCCGACCATGGGGTGCGGGGGAATCATCAGGCTGGGTGTGCCGGCCGTGGCACCGAGCACTTTCCAGCCGTGCAGTTCAACCTCGCTGTCGTCCGTCCAGATGAACGGCCCCGCCTTGGCGGCTTGATCTTCGAGGAGACGTTGAGCCTTCCACCAGCCCCGGGCTTCGCCTGAACTGCGAGGCCCCGGAGGCAGAGGCAGGATCCGACCATTCGCCAGACCGCCCAGTTTGGGGACCAGCAGTCGCCTGACGGCATCGACTTCCACCCAAGTGGTCAGCCAGACCAGTTCCAGAGCGAACTCGGCCCGCAGCCCGTCGAGGGCCTCGATCAGAGCAGGTGCCCAGACCACCTCATAAGTCGCGGCCCTGTCGTCGTAGTCGACGAAGACTGAAGCAGTCGTGGCCGGACCCCAAGCTGCGTCTGGGCGCCCGAATGGGCAGACACACCCGTCCACATCCAGGTACAGTCGCGGCGCAATCGGTTCAGGCATCTCGGGGTCCTCTCTTGCGGGTTCTTCGACGCTACATCGCAACCTTGCCTCAGCTCACACGTGATGGAAGCATACGAACCATGACTGACAATCACGTACCCGACGATGCCGCTGACGGACCCGTCTCAGAGGCTGAGGCGCTTCGGGTCTCCGGCGATACTGTCAGGCGTCTAGCGGAAGCCGTGGCTCGATTGGCGGTCGATCCCGACTACTTCTTGCAGGCCCTCACGGACATGCTCCTGGCGATGGAGCCAATATCACGGGAGGAGCCGACTGAGAACGAAGTGCGTTTTCTGATCGAATCGGGCGCATTCACCGCTGAGGCGTGGGCCGCACCGTCGGCATCCGTGGACAGAGGAGATTGGCAACTCCGCAGAACTGAGGGATGGCTGCTGGACCTTTTCTCAACCATGTCGCTGGAGAGCGTGACAGGATTTCTGGGATGGGATGAGGGAAGAGTCCGGGCGGCCGTTATAGACGGGCACCTGTATGCGTTCGAGATATCCGGTCGGCTCCGCTTTCCCACCTGGCAATTTAACGTCGGATCCCCCGTGAAGCTTCTTCCGGGGCTCACCGAAATCATCGAAGTCATTGCCCCGCGATGGAGCTGGCAGAGCGCCGCGGGATTTATGGCCACGCCGCAATCAGAACTCGTCGCCGAGGGACGTCAAACCCCGGTTGAATGGCTCCGTGACGGAGGCAGCGTCAACGACGTGAGAGACATCGTCGAAGCTTCCGAATGGTTGTGAGAAGGTTGCGTCCTAGCTGAAGCGAAGATGTCGAGTAGTCGTCTTTGCGGGTTTGGAGGGTGGGGGATTTTACTGGCGCCACTGATCGAGCGTGGGCGGAAAGTGGGGTGTTTTGGTGGCGCCTGGGCGGCGTTTTGGCAGTGTCGAGCTGGCGAAGGTCTTAGGTGAGGCTTTTAAGTGTCACTAGATACCCACGGTGCGTCACCGATTACCCGCGGTGCGTCACCGATTACCCACGGTGCGTCACCGATTACCCACGGTCGACTGGTCGTCTTTGCGGGGCTGGAGGGGTGGGGTATTTCATTGGCGCCTGGGCGACGCTGCTCCGGGGGTCAGCGTTCTTCGGGTTGTGTAGCGCGGCATTCAATGGTTTCTTCGGCAGAGAGTCGCTCCGTTGAGTGAGCCCAGGCGAGTCCGTTGTTGAAAGGGTTTTCCTTCTCGAAGAACTGGAATCGTGACACGGCTCCCGAGCCGAAGAAGGCTTGCCACTCTCCATCAAAGGGCCACAGGGTCGGTCCCGTCTGTTGATTGCGGAAGAGGCGTCGGTCAAAGTCGACGTCGACGATTTTGCTCCGGCCAAAGCCAAGACGAACGATCCCTTTCAAGTCAATGTCTGCCAGCAAGATGTCGTCCGTGAAGGGAGGAAGGTCCTCAAAGAACATGCTGCGAGCTTCAGCAAGCTGGGCGTTTTGCCACAGGAACTCGGGCGTGCTGCTCGTTAGATCGCTTTCTGAACGTCGGTGCGGAGGAGTGCGGTTTTGGCTTTGGCAAGGTCGCGGTCGGTTTCGTTGAGGTAGCGCATGTCCGCTTCGCGGAGCCCGAGGTCGAGGTCGCGTACCCCCATCACGCGGACGTTGGATCCGGGGTAGTCAGCTGCGGCGGTGAGGACTCGGTTCGCGGTACGTGGTTTCTCGCAGACGTACCAGACGGCGGAGACCTTCTCGTCGCGTCCGTAGGCTTCGAGCTTGGAGCGGTAGGTGCCGAGGGCCCGGTTCAGGTCGCACTCGATCTCGATTGCGATGTAGCTGCGGCCGTCTTTGGCGAGGATGGCGAGGTCTGGCACCTTGGAGACCTGACCTTCTTTCCCGTCGTACTTGGAGTTGAAGTAGAGGGGTAGGTCGTCACCGTTTGCGAAGTGCCCGGTGGTCAGTTCTCGCTGGGAGAGGAGCGGGAGTGGGACGATGCCGGAGAACTGGATGGCTATGTCGGCGGCCAGGAGTGCATGGTGGGCGTTGAACCAGGAGACCGGTCCGATGGAACGCCACGGGGTGTCCGCGATGCGCGCACCGAACGCGGTGGCTGACCAAACCCTCTGACGGTACTCAATGGGCGTCTGGACGACCAAAGGTCCATCGCTGACGCCGTTCTTGATCGCTGCAACTTTGAGAAGGCGTCGGTAGACTCTACCAGCCTTCGCCTCGAGAAACGCCTGCAAGCCGGCTGCCGTATCCTCATTGCCGCGAGCCACGTCCGGATGCCAGGAGCGCACGGGGTTCTCCATCGCCGCGATCTGGACGCTCGTCATGCAGTACCAGCGGGCGAGCATCCGGACGCGGTCGAGGTCGCCGTCGGTGATGTCGATGCCAGCCTCGCGTCGTTCGCCGGTTCGGGTGGGGCGGCTCATGCGGGTCGGTGCGGGTGATCTACCCATTCTCTTTTGCTCCTTCGGTTCTACTTCACGCTAGGGCGGAAGAGGTGAGCACAGGTGGACCAATGCGAGGCGATATCAGCGCTTTTTGAAACGTAGGCCAGTTACGCCAACGACCTACTATTCAACGAGCGTCGACAGCCGGTAGTGCGTTCATTCACTTGTCCGATAGGCGGTCGGGTTTCGTTAGGGCAAATTCAGGGCAGAGCCTGCAATGGTGCGTCGTAGAGCGGGAAGACTACGTAGCCTTCGTGGCCAGAGTGATGGCTGGGAGGGCTCCATCACTCATTCATTTGAAGCGAATCCGCTCGGCTCGTCTCGTGAGCGTCGCGCAGGTTGGCTGAGGCCTGCTCTGGGAGCGCCCATGCGCTCTGGCCTGTCGGCCAGTACCAGCCTGGCCTTGCGTCGAGGATTGACTCGGTCCTCTCGTTTTCGGCGTGAGCTTCGCTCGGCCGGTTGCTCGACCGGTTGCTCGGTAGGTCGCGCTGATGAGGCAGCATCCGGTTTCCGGGCGGGGTACCTGAAGGCTTAGAAGGTGACGGTTCATTCGCTGGCTCGAGCTTTGTAGCGAGCTACTTCGTAGAGCAGCGGGAGGGTGGTGCGCAGGAGAGGTCGGGGCGCGTTCTCGAGATGGCTGGGGGGTCTAGAAGGTAGGTGTCCTTTTCGAGGAGGGCATGGGTACAACGCTGTCGTAGTTCGTCTCCGAAGTCTTCTTCAGCTGGTGCAGCGCTGCGGGCATCTGCTCGAGGCTGAAGGACAGGGTGGTCACCTTCTTGGGTTCAAGACTGACCCTGGCGGTGTCGACGTCGTGGGTTTCGTGGGAGCCAGATATGTGTCTTCGGTTGCGGTGGTCAAGCTGATCTGGCAGGTGCCGGTGTGTAGAACGTGGCAGCTTCTCGCCCTGATGGGGTGGCTGGCTCGTGGGCGTCGTGGTGTGGGGCGTGAGGGTCCTCCCGGGCTCAGGCCGGTTTTCGGGTCTGCCGGATTTGCGGACTTTGGCGGGGTTGTGGAGGCGGTCACCTGGTTGGGTGCGTCGCGGAGCGCGCATGGTCGTCCGGGGGCGCCTGGTTCTCCGTGCTGGACTGTGGCCTGGTCGGTGAACGTGGCTGCGGGTGCGGCGGGACGCGTGGTGGGAGCGCGGAGCGCGGGGGTCGCGGAGCGGCCCGGAGATGGGAACGTGAGTGCGCGGGCCCGGAGGGTCTGGGATGGGAGACGTGCTCGCTACAGTTCGGGAGGCCCCATCCAAGTCGGAAAGGTCGCGAAGCGAACACGTCGTCAAAAAGCCAGACGTGCATGGCCAAGCGAGGGCAAACGCACAGTCAGAAGACCAGGAACACCAGAGCAGAGAAGCGCACGCGAGTGCCCTCCCGTCAAGACGCAAGACAACGAGTGAACGCTGGGCAAGCAGCGGGAACCCCAAGCGGCGACACACGAGAACGAGTTCGGGAGGCGCCATTCCAGGAAGGTGACCACCGTTGAATGGTCCCGCCAATGGTGAGCCGGCAGAACAGAGTAGGAGTCCTGGGATTATCCGGCGGCGGCCGTGTGGTGGACGGCAGGCGTGAGCAACGTGAGGTGGGATCTCGGGTGCGGCGAGCAATGAGCATGGCTCCGACCGGGACACCAGGGGCCCCCGGCGATCTGGCGAGTTGCTCGGTGCCGGCGGCGGAAGGGACAAGGCCAGCCACCGGACACCTGATGGGCGCAGGATCAGCACGGCAGCAGGATGAGGGCGGGAGGGGCCACTCTCAGGTGGGCGCTCGCGCCGTCACCCGTGCACCGGAATGGTGGAGCCTGAGCGGATGAGCGCTGGAGCTGACACCTTCCCACGGTGGGTGGCAGGGCTCCACGCCCTGAGGTGGCAGGGGGCTGATCGCCCCCTGCACTCTGATTCACCTTCTCCCTGTCCCGTCGCTCAACTTTTCCCCTCGTCCTCCCATCCCTGACTCTCCGGCTTTCCTTCTACGGCCGGTCGACGCGAACTGAAACTGCGGGCAGCTCGATGGGCTCAACGGGGCGCATGCCCATCGCATACGCGGTGGCTGTCTCCTGCCACTCCCGCTGTGCTCGCAGCAACCGCTCGAACGCGCCCAGCTCGCTCGCGGCGTACACCAGGTGCTCGATCTCGGTTGCGTATGTGGCCAGCTCGGCGGGGGTGAAGTCTGCCGTCCAGGCGAACAGGTCCGAGAGGGCTGCCTGCACGTCGCCGCGGTTCCTGCCGATCGCGCGGATCAGTCGGCTGGACAGCGCGACGCCGTTCTCCAGGGCGTCGAGGTCGCGGCCGCGCAGGATCACGAGGTCGTCACCGTCCCGGCGGGTGATGCGCACCTGACCCTCGTCAATGCGGGACAGGACTTCCTTGGGCTTACGGAGCAGGTCGGTGAATGTGGCGGTAATCATGCTGGTCAGCTATATCAGATAAACATCAGATATCGGGTTCTCGCTACTCGTGTAGCACCAGCCCGGCGGCGGGTTGCTCGCGGGAGAGGCCGGCGCGAGCGCCGTGCGTAGGGTCAGTGGCCGCGCTTCACTCCCCGGTGGGGCCGACTCGTGTTCGCCGGGGGGACCTGCGCGGAGGCGTTGCACGCGGTCGCTAGAGTGACCCCGTGCCCACCGAGCCCCTCTCAGAACTTTCCCGCCTTGGCGTCTCCAACTCGCTCCTCGGCCTCTGTCGCGGCGCGTACCTCGTGACCCACCGTCTGAACCAGCATCCGCCCATGGACGACAGTCCGGTCCGCCAGTACGACCTGACTCCCGAGCTTGCGGAGCAGGCACGGGCGACGCGGGCCACGATCACGCTCGCGATCGGCACCGGCGTGCAGCAGGCGGAAGGGCGCGATTCTCCTCCGCAACGAGGAGGCAGTCGCCGCGCCACTGGCGAGCACCGCGCGGAGCTCCATCGAAGCGTGGGGACGGGCCTGGTACCTCATGGGCGTGGCTACTGCGGGGGAGTTCGCCCGGCGCCGGATGTCGTTGCGCTTTTCGGGGATCGCGTGGGCCCGAAGGAGTCGGTTCCACATTCGTTCACGTCAACGTGGACGGCAGTCGCCAATCCGTCCCAGCGCAGGAGACACACGCCAGTGAGATAACGAAGCTCGTTGGACCTCAAGGAGATCCCGCAGGCCCCTCGGTATACCGGGCTCGCCGTCGACCTGATGACGGCCGCTCGCTTGGAGAGTCCGCGCGAGCTGAACTCGGCACTGTCGGCCGTGGCGCACGGCGAAGGCTCCTCGCTCGGAGGGATGAGCATCCAGACGCGTGCCCCACAGGGGACACGGAAACCCACGGTCACGCATTGCGAATGTCCTCAGCGAACGTGCTCCAATACGTCTTCGGGGTGACCGAGTGCCGGCACGCCGTCATTTGGCGGTATCTCTCACTGTTGGGAAATCCGTTTGAGACTTCACAGAGGTGGGTCGAGGTTTTCACCCAGGCGAGCGCGAACCTTCAGCGGATCGACAACGCGATCGTGAGCCCGGGCGGCGGCACAAGGTGGGTGTTAACGCCAACCGAAAATAGGGCCACTTCTGCCAACTGAAAACAGGGCCACTCTCGTGTGGTTCTAGTGTGCCGT
>NZ_JASJVF010000050.1:0-17670 GCF_035019805.1 Cryobacterium sp. 10I1 | reverse complement strand
GCGCCCGGACTGTGTCCGGGCGCCGCTTCGTTGGTCCGGCGGGGGTCAGCTCGCGATGCGGGCGCCGGGGATCGCGGCGAGCAGCTCCCGCGTGTACGACTCCCGGGGCGAGTCGAAGATCTCCTCCGGGGTGCCGCTCTCCACGATGACGCCGTTCCGCATCACGTGCACGAAGTCGCTGATCTGCCGCACGACGGCGAGGTCGTGGCTGATGAACAGGTAGCTCAGGCCGAATTCATGCTGGAGTCGCATCAGCAGGTCGAGGATCTGCGCCTGCACGAGAACATCGAGGGCGGACACCGCCTCGTCGAGCACGATGAGTTCCGGCCGCAGCGCGAGCGCGCGTGCGATGGCGACGCGCTGGCGCTGGCCACCGGAGAGTTCGTGCGGGTAGCGGTCTGCGGTCTCTGCGGGGAGGGCGACCGCGTCGAGTAGTTCGAGCAGCTGGACAGCCCGGGATTCCTTCGTGCCCCAACCGTGGACGACGAGGGGTTCGACGATGGTCGCGCCGACCGTGAAGAGTGCGTCGAGCGAGGCGAACGGGTTCTGGAACACCGGCTGGACCCGGCGACGGAAGTCGAGGAGTTCCTTCTTCGTGAAGCCGCTTGTCTCGGCGCCTTCGAAGGTGATCGACCCGGAGGTCGGTGCGTCGAGCCCGAGCACGAGTCTCGTCGTCGTCGACTTACCCGAGCCGGACTCGCCGACGATCGCGACGGTGCTGCCGCGGGGGATGCTGAAGGTCGAGCCGGCGAGGGCGACGAACCGCTGCGGGCGCGACAGGAACCCGCTGCGCACGACGAACTCCTTGCGTACCTCGGAGAGCTCGATGATGTTATCGACATGGCCCGTTCCTGCGGCCTGATGCGTCGCGTAGGGCGTCGCCGCCCGCGTCTCCCCGCGGCGCACGGCGAGGCTCGGCGCCGCCAGGAGCAGGCGCTTCGTGTATTCGTGCTGGGGATCCTCCAGGATCTGGCGTGCCGGGCCATGCTCGACGATGCTGCCACGGAACATGACGAGCACCTCGTCGGCGCGCTCGGCCGCGAGGGCGAGGTCGTGCGTGATCATGAAGAGCGCTGTGCCCATTTCCTCCGTCAGTGCCGAGAGCTGGTCGAGGACCTGCCGCTGCACGGTGACGTCGAGGGCACTCGTCGGCTCATCAGCAATGAGGAGCTGTGGGCGGCAGGCGAGCCCGATCGCAATGAGCACGCGCTGACGCATGCCGCCGCTGAATTCGTGCGGGAACTGCCGGAAGCGGCGTTCGGGCTCGGGGATTCCGACCATCCTGAGCAGCTCGATCGCCCGGATGCGTGCGGCGGAAGGCGTTGCGCCATGCGCCTCGAGGGCCTCGGTGATCTGGTGGCCGATCCGGTAGACCGGGTCGAGGTTCGACATCGGGTCCTGCGGCACGAGGCCGATGCCGGCCCCGCGCACCCCGGCCATCTGCGCCTCGGAGGCGTGGGCGAGGTCGACGCCGTTGAAGAGGATTTTCCCGGAGGTGATGGTCGCGTTCGGTGCGAGCAGGCGGTTGATCGCCGCGGACATCGTCGACTTGCCCGAGCCCGACTCGCCGACGACGGCGAGCGTGGACCGTGCGGACAGCTCGAGGTTCGCGTCGGAGACCGCGGTGAACACCCCCTGGGCGGTCCGGAAGGAGATGGACAGGTTCTGGATCGAGAGCAGCGGCCGCCCGATGGCGGTTTCCGGGGCTGCAGTCGCCGTGGCAGTTTTATCGGACATGCGTCCAACATAAACGCGTCGCGTTTCGGCGAGTCAATGCAGTGTTTCGGACAGGTTTAATCTGGAAGAGAGGCCGGCGCGGGGTTCTGGTGACTGAAACCGTCATTCATCGGAAACATCCTCGCCACGCGACCTCCCTAGATTTAGGCGCATCCGAATCCGCACCTAGTCGCGGAGCAGCATGCCGTAGCAAAGGGGTATTCATGAGTGGAAACAGCGCCCGCCGTCAAGCGATCAGGGATGTAAGGGCTTATGTTCCTCCGGCCCCGAGCTATACAGCGACTGAGACGCCGGGAGAGATCTTCGGCGAAAACGTCTTCAACAAGGTCGTCATGCAGAAGCGGCTGCCGAAATCCGTCTATAAGTCCGTGATGGCGACGATCGAAAACGGCGCCAGGCTCGATCCGCTCGTAGCGGATGCCGTCGCATCCGCGATGAAGGACTGGGCGCTCGAAAAGGGTGCGACCCATTACGCCCACGTCTTCTACCCGCTCACCGGGCTGACAGCGGAGAAGCACGACAGCTTCTTCGAGCCCGTCGGCGATGGCACGGCGCTCGCCGAATTCGCGGGCAAGACCCTCGTGCAGGGCGAGCCCGACGCATCGAGCTTCCCCAACGGCGGCCTGCGCAACACCTTCGAGGCTCGCGGGTACACCGGCTGGGACGTGACGAGCCCGGCATACGTGCTCGAGAACCCGAACGGCAACACCCTCTGCATCCCGACGGTCTTCGTCTCGATGACCGGCGAAGCGCTCGACCACAAGACCCCGCTGCTGCGCTCGCAGCAGGCGATGGGCGAACATGCCGAACGCATCCTGCGCCTCTTCGGGCACACCGATCCTGCCCGCGTCGTCTCGTTCTGCGGCCCCGAGCAGGAGTACTTCCTCGTCGACCGGCACTTCTTCCTCGCCCGCCCCGACCTGCTCAACTCCGGCCGTACCCTGTTCGGCGCGAAGCCGCCCAAGGGCCAGGAGTTCGACGACCACTACTTCGGCGCCATCCCCGAGCGGGTGCTCGGCTTCATGATGGACACCGAGCGGGAGCTCTTCAAGCTCGGGATCCCCGCGAAGACCCGGCACAACGAGGTCGCCCCCGGCCAGTTCGAGATCGCGCCGATGTTCGAGCGCGGAAACATCGCCGCCGACCACCAGCAGCTGCTCATGACGACTTTCAAGTCAGTCGCCAAGAAGCACGGGATGGCCTGCCTGTTCCACGAGAAGCCCTTCCAGGGCGTCAACGGCTCGGGCAAGCACGTCAACTTCTCGCTCGGCAACAACGAGCTCGGCAGCCTTCTCGTCCCGGGAGACAACCCGCACGACAACGCCCAGTTCCTGGTGTTCTGCGCCGCCGTCATCCGCGCGGTGCACAAGTACGCCGGACTTCTCCGCGCCTCGGTCGCCTCCGCGACCAACGACCACCGCCTCGGCGCCAACGAGGCCCCGCCGGCGATCATCTCGATCTTCCTCGGCGACCAGCTCGCCGACGTCTTCGAGCAGATCGCCCAGGGCCCGGCAACCTCGTCCAAGGACAAGGGCTCGATGGTGATCGGCGTCGACACGCTCCCGGTGCTGCCGACCGACCCGGGCGACCGCAACCGTACGAGCCCGTTCGCGTTCACCGGGAACCGGTTCGAGTTCCGTGCCCCCGGTTCGATGCAGACCGTCGCCGGCCCGATGGTGACGATCAACACGATCATGGCCGAGTCGCTCGATTACGCGGCGACCGAGCTCGAGGCCGCCGTCGCCGGTGGCACTGACTTCGACACGGCCGTGCAGAGCCTGCTCACCCAGATCATCACCGACCACGGCGCCGTCGTGTTCAACGGCGACGGGTACTCCGATGCCTGGCCGATCGAGGCGGAGAAGCGCGGGCTCGCAAACCTGCGCACGACCCTCGACGCGCTGCCCGAACTCATCACCGAGTCGGCAATGGACCTGTTCGACAAGTACAGGGTCTTCAACCACCGCGAGATGCACAGCCGTTATGAGATCGGCCTCGAACAGTACGCTCTCACCATCGGTGTCGAGGCGCGCCTCACGCTCGAGATGGGGGCGACGGTCATCCTCCCCGCCGCCGTGCGTCACCAGACCGAACTCGCGATCAACATCGGCGCCCTCACGGCCGCCGGCGTTGAACCCGACCACGCCGCACTGAGCGAGGTGTCCGCCCCGATCACCAAGCTCCGGTCCGCGCTCGCCGTGCTCCGGGACGCGCTGGCCGGCGGATCGGAAGAGACCGCACTCGGCGAGGCCGAGCACGCTCGCGACGCGCTGCTTCCGGCGATGTCCGCGGTCCGCGCCGCCGCAGATGCCCTCGAAGAGATCGTCGCGGACGACCTGTGGCCGCTCCCGACCTACCAGGAGATGCTCTTCATCCTGTAACCGCAGAGCACGTACGTCCTCCGCCCGGTCAGCCTGTTTCTGCTGGCCGGGCGGATGCGCGTTCTGACCCGATCAGATGAACAGCGTCGTCGTCGACTCGGCCGCCTCCCCGAGGAAGGTCGCGACGCCGCCGAGTTCGACGCCGTCCATCAGGTCGGTCGGAGCGATCCCGAGCAGGTCCATCGTCATCGTGCACGCGATCAGGCGCGCCCCGCCGGCCTGCGCGGACGTGATGAGATCGGGCAGCGACGAGACCGAGTTGTCCCGCATGACCTTCTTGATCAGTGCCGCACCGGCACCGAGCATATTCATCTGCGACAGCGGCATGCTGCCCGCGCTCGAGGGCATCATGGTGGCGAACATCTTGTCCATCAGTTTGCGTTCCCGCTTGGGCGGGTCCGTGCGGCGCAGGGAGTTGAGCCCCCAGAACGTGAAGAACATCGAGACCTCTTCGCCCATCGCGATCGCCCCGTTGGCGATGATGAAGGCGGCCAGCACCTTGTCGAGGTCGCCGGAGAACACCACGAAGGAGGTCTTGTTGGGTGTCGGCGAGCTCACGATGCCGACGGATGCCGCAGGCCGGGTCGCCAGAGCGGCCCCGCCCTTCCGCATGGTCGCGACGTAGCCAGGGCCCTCCGGCGAAATGGCGACGAGCTCGTGTCCGTTCCGCCTGGCCCAGGCCGGAGCGTCACTGGCGAACCCGGGGTCGGACACGTGCACGACAACCTCGTCGCCGGCATCCAGTGTCTTCATCTTCTCGGATAGCTTCATGATCGGGCCTGGGCAGGCGAGTCCGGAGCAGTCCAGGTCGACCTGCACGCCGGTGCCGTTGGCGAGCAGGGCGGCCTGCGCGGCGGCCTTCGTTGCAGCGGCCGTGAACTCGGCTGCTTCGGCGTAGGTGGTCATCGGCAGCGGGGGTTCGTCGCTTTCGGGCTCGACCTCGTGCCACGACCGGAAGGTGTCCGACCCGCCGGAGAGAGTGGCGACATCCGTGAACCCGCGTTGCACGAGCGCGCGGTAGGCGAGGTAACTGCGGAACCCGACCGCGCAGTACAGGCGCAGCGGCCCGGTGCGGTCCCAGAGCTCGCATTCGAGGCGGATGCTTCCGAGCGGCACGTTCTCGGCGCCCGGCAGGTGCCAGATCGAGAATTCCTCCGGGGTGCGCACGTCGATGAGCCGAGCCCCGGCAGTCGCTTCCGGGTAGTCCTGGGCGTACCAGAGGGTGAGGTCGCCGCGGAGCACGTTGCTCGCGACGAAGCCGGCCATGTTCACCGGGTCCTTCGCGGAACCGAACGGAGGAGCGTACGCGAGCTCGAGCTCCTCGAGGTCGTAGACGGTCTGGCCACCGCGGAGGGCGGTCGCGAGCACGTCGAGGCGCTTGTCGACGCCGTCGAAGCCGGCGGCCTGCGCGCCGAGGATGCGCCCGGTGTCGGGGGCGAAGAGGACCTTGAGCTGCATCATCGCGGTGCCGGGGTAGTAGCCGGCGTGGCCGGAGGGGTGCACGTGCACGGCCCGGTACGGGACCTCGGCGGCGAGGAGTTGCCGTTCGGTGGCGCCCGTTCCGCCGGCGACCATGTCGAAGATCTTCACGATCGAGGTGCCCTGGGTTGAGCGGTAGTCGGTGTTTCGGCCGCAGATGTTCTCGGCGGCGACCCGGGCTTCGCGGTTCGCGGGTCCGGCGAGCGGGGCCAGCCAGCGCCCCGGCAGCACGGTGTGCGGCGTTTCGACGGAGTCGCCTGCCGCCCAGATGTGCGGGTCGGAGGTGCGCATGTGCGTGTCCACCGTGATCCCGCCGCGGGCGCCGAGCTCGAGCCCGGCCGCCTTCGCGAGCGTGGTGTTCGGGCGCACCCCGGCGGAGAGGATCACCAGGTCGGCCGCCAGGACGGTCGAGTCCGTGAGCTCGACGTTGAGACCGCCGTCGGGGCGGGCCGCGAATGCGGCGGCCGCAGTCGACAGGTGCAGGGTGATGCCGCGACTGCGGAGGTGGTGTTCGACGGGGACGGACATCTCGTGGTCGAGGGGCGGCAGGATCTGGTCGCTCATCTCGACGACGTCGACGAGGGCGCCGCGGTGCTTGAGGTTCTCGGCCATTTCGAGGCCGATGTAACCCGCGCCGATCACGACGGTGCGCACGGGTCCGCGGGCGCCCGTCGCGGCGAGGGCGATCGCGGCATCCAGTTGGGCCTTGATGGCGTCCATGTCGCCGATCCGGCGCAGCACGTGCACGCCGGGCAGGTCTATCCCCGGCAGGGGAGGGCGGAGTGGTTCGGCGCCCGTGCAGAGCGCCAGTTCGTCATAAGGTTCCTCGTAGCTGCGGCCGCCGTCGACCTCGCGGACGGTCACGGTCTTCGCGGCACGGTCGATTCGCAGCACCTCGTGTCCGACCCGCACGTCGATGTCGAGGGATTCGCGCAGACTTTCCGGCGTTTGCAGGAGCAGGCGGCTGCGATCAGCAATCACTTCGCCCACATGGTACGGCAGACCGCAATTCGCAAACGAGACGTGATGACCGCGCTCGAGCACGACGATCTCAGCGAACTCGTCCAAACGGCGGGCGCGGGCGGCGACGGATGCGCCGGCTGCGACCCCGCCTACGACAACGATCTTCATGGGGTGCCTTTCGTCGGCCGGGACAGCGATTCGGCCAACCCGGCATATACCCCCGTGGGTAATTGGGGGACTGATTCTGACACTACACCCGCGGGATACCGCGGACCGTGCACTCTCAATACCCATGGGGGTATAGTGAGTGCTTTCACCCACGAAGGAGCTGCCGATGTGCCACGCCAAGACCTGTAAGACCTGCGGGAAGACCACCTGGGCCGGCTGTGGCCAACATGTCGACCAGGTCATGCGCGGAGTGCCGAAGTCGCAGCGCTGCCCCGGGCACGAGAACGAACAGGCGTCCGGTGGCTTCCTGTCCCGGCTCTTCGCGGGCCGCTAGCCTGCTCCGAATTCAGGAGTGGACCCTGTGCAAGCCAGGGTGTAGGTGGATGCGCCGAACGCGTCCGCGGGGCCGACCTGCCGTCCCAGGTCTTCCTCTTGCCACGGAGTAGAGTCTGATTCTCGGCTCTGACCTGCCTATCCGTTGCCGCACTGCGGTCACTAGGATTGAAAATGGGACTTCGGAGCACATCAGTTGTACTCGGTTTCGAAGCGGGGGCGCTGCGGCGCTGCGATTGTGGGGAGATGGACATGCGCGCTCGTTCACGTTCGGCCGCTTGTGTTGTGGCTTTGACAGGGTTGGTTCTGCTCGCCGGCTGCACGGGCCCAGCCCCAGCCTCGCCCGCCTCCGTTTCGGCGACGGACCTGGCGACCGAGACTCCGACGCCTGCGACCGCGTCGGCCGGGCAGACCCGCCCGGCCGCTGTCTTCGGCGGCGATTGCGCCGCAGTCCTCACTGTGGACGAGGTGGCCGCGGCGGTTGGTACGCACGTGACCAGTTGGGCGGCGGCCAGGGCGAGCTCACTTGCGGAGAATCCCTACTATGCCGTGGTGCCCGCGCGTGGTGGCATCGACTGCCAATGGTCCGTGGAGGAGAGCCCCACGTCGGCCTATCTCAGTGCCGTGGTGGTGGCCGCTGCATCGGTACCGACCGACACGGTGGACCAGATCGCCTGCTATGGAGCCGACGTGGCTGATTCTGCGGAGTCGGGGGCCTGCCGCATCAGCGCTACTGTGGCTGGATATTGGCTCAGCGCTGACGTCTATACGGCAGTCGGAACCGTTAACGAGGACGCCCGTAACGCAGCGACAAAGCTTGTCGCGACGTTCTCGGGTCGCGCATTGGCGGCGGGCACCCCGGAGGTGGCGGCAACGCCCATCGGCGCCTGGGAGCGCGAGGATTGCGCAGCACTATCGACCGCTGCAGACATCACGCACGCTGTCTCCAGCCCCGGACTCGCGGTCAGGTCCAATGACTCAGAGGGTACCGAGGGCTCAGAGGGACGTTTCGCGGCCAAAACGAGCACAGGCGCATTCGCATGCGGCTGGTCGCAGTCGCCGATACCAGAAGGCCAGATTGGATCCTTCAGCGTCATCGCGTTGCCCGGTGGGGCCTGGGCGCAGGAGGACATCGCGCGGACGACCGGCGCCGAGAAGGTGTCAATTCCCGGGGTCGACGGCGTGATCCGGATTCCGAATGAAGCTGGCGGCTATACCTTCGACGTTTTCGACGGAGTCAACTGGCTGCAGCTATCGACGGACATTTCGGCCGAGTCGAATCTCGACCAGTTGATTCCGGCGATCCCAGCGCTCGTCAACGTTCTCAACGCCGCCTGAGCGGCGTCGGGTCGAGCCCCCGACGAACCGGAACGGCGCGTCAGGGAAGACGACGGTGAGGCGGGTTCGGCCTCGGTCAGTCGCGGTTGGGTGGTCCGGTGAGGACCTGGTGTGCGCGGTGCCTGTTCGGTGGCCGCCAGAGTCGTTGCGGGTCGATCAACCCAGGCGCCCGCACCTGCGGTGAGCCCTTCACCATCCGGATCTCCCACCCAGAGGTGTCGATGCTGTGGTGATGGAACCAGCACAGTAGGACACCGTTGTCGACGTTGGTCGGTCCGTCCTGCGCCCAGGGCTTCACGTGGTGTACTTCGGCCCAGTGAGCCGGGGCTTTGCACCCGGGGATGATGCAGCCGCCGTCGCGGGCGGTGATCGCCCGGCGTTGCGCCCGGTTGAAGTACCGTCGTTCCGGACCGAGCTTGAGGACCTGGTTGTTTTCCCCGAAGAGGACCCCTTGGAAGCCGCCGTCACAGATGCGCTGGTGCACCGTCTTCAGCGATACCGGGGCCTCAACCCCGTCGATCCAGCCGACGCCGATCCCGGAGGTGAGGTCGGCCGCGTTCACGTGCACCATCACCGTCGGGGCGGATCCGCCCATGCTGGGCGTGTCCTCGTCGCGGGCGGCGTGTTCGAACAGGGCCCGGAGGATGTCCGCGCGTTTCTCCCCACTCGTGCGGGTGTCCGCGCGCCGCTCCCGCAGCTCGGCCTCGATCACCATGAGCTCCGGGCCCGTACCGACGTCACTGTCGGTGCCCGCGGTCTCGGCGCCGGGGATCATCTGTCCGGAGTCCATGAGGGCCTGCTCCTCCGCGGTGGGGAACGCGGGCCGGGCGTGGAAGCTGAGGAAGGCGTCGAACATCGTGTTCATGATCCCGAACAGTTCCGGCGTGACTCCGCCCTTCACCGGATACAACCCGTTCTTGAGTTGGCCGAAGCCGATGTTCGATTTCGCCTCGAACAGGTCCTCGGTCGGGAGGACCCCGTCGGGGTCCAGGGCTGCCTGCCACTGCGCGACCATGCCCCGGATCAGGTCCGTGGTCACCGGGACACCTGCCCCGGCCAGGTTCTCGGTCTCCGGGGTGATCAGCCCGGCCGCGGACGCGACCAGGGCCCGCTCCGCCGTCAACAGGTCATCCGGGGCCACCCGGTGGCTGATCACCTGCAACCCCGCCACGATCAACTCCGCCGTCTCCACCCCGATCTCCCCCGCCGTCAGGGCGGCCCCGACCGTGGGGAACAAGGGCGGCAGCCAGCTGCTCCCGCCGCACGGCCGCGGTAACACCGCGTCGCCGAGCTTCGTGCGCCGCTTCACGTCTCGGGCCGAGACCCGCGTCACCCGGGTGAGGACATCCCACGGGCCCGTGCAGCCCATCCGCCAGGCCAGACCCTCCCGGCCGAGCACCCGGGCCCGCCGGTCCACATCCGTCGCCGTGCTCACCCGGGCCGCATCCACCGTCCGCCCGATGGCCTCCACGGTGCTCAGCGCCGTGACCGCTTCTGTGTCGCTGAGCAGCCCCAGCGGGATCGCGGCCAGGGCGTCTGCGAGAACCGCCTGGGCTTCGGCGAGCCTTGCGACAGCATCCGCATGCACCGACGGCACCGACCCCGCCAATCCTTCAGCACCCTCGAAACCCTCGGCAACCGCGACCGCAACCGGATGGGCCGACTCGGTGGATGCGCGGCCCACCGTGGTGGGCTGATCGCCCGCGGCCACTGAATCGTGGGCCTGCGGGGTGTGTGACTGGGGATCTGAAGCTCCTGCCATACCCCGATTCTACCCCGAATCGAACACGAATACGAGATCTACTCAGTTTATTTAGGCCATCGAGGTTTGAGTGTCAGACTTAAATATCATTCTGAGCGCAAATTCGAGAGTCTCCTGAGCGGCCTGGAAAGTTTACTTGACGCTTCAAGTAATGCTGCTAGAGTATTGGTTGTCGGTTCAACTAAGCGGGTTGGGCATGACTTGTGAGCCCGACGCGACCGCAGGAGACGAACATGACACTGACCACTGACCTCACCGGATCCCGCGCCGCCACAGGCGACCTCCTCGCGGCGACGACAGGCATGGATGCCGTCACGCTGCGCGTCGGCGACCTCGCGTTGATGTCCTCCTACTACCGCGAGGCGTTGGCGCTCGACCCGATCAGCGCGCAGGGCACCACCGTCGTGCTCGGTCGCGGCACGACCCCGCTCGTTGTGCTCGAGCACACCCCTGGCCTGCCGGTTCCCGCCCGCAGCCAGGCCGGACTCTTCCACACCGCCATCCTGTTCGACACGAGCGCCGGCCTGGCCGCGACCGTGCTCCAGGCCGCCCGTGACCAGCGTTCGAGCTTCGTCGGCAGCGCTGACCACATCGTCAGCAATGCCTTCTACTTCACCGACCCTGAGGGTAACGGGATCGAGCTCTACGTCGACAGGGACCGGTCGGAGTGGGTCTACAAGAACGGCCAGGTCCAGATGGACACGCTTGCGCTCGACCCGAGCGCCTTCCTGCAGAAGAACCTGCCCGCGGACGGGGGAGAATTGGCCGTCGGTCCGGCCAAGGTCGGCCATGTTCACCTCCAGGTCGGTGACCTCGAGATGGCCCGGCGCTTCTACGTCGACGCCCTCGGCTTCGAAACGACCCTCGACTTCCCCGGCGCGCTGTTCGTGAGTGCCGGCGGCTACCACCACCACATGGCGATGAATGTCTGGAACAGCCGCGGCGTCGGTCCGCGTGCCGCGACCCTCGGCCTCGCCGACGTGGCGATCACCGTTCCCGGCCGCGCTGATCTCGATGCTGTGGCCGAACGACTCCGCCACCGCGCGATTCCGCTTCACGACGACGGCACCAGCATCCGCGTCGACGACCCCTGGAAGACCCGCGTCACCCTGACCGTCGGCGAGGCCTCGGCGTGAGCCCCGCCATCGAGATCACGGCCCGCCGCGACGGCGTCGACCCCGCGCTCCCGTCGACCCGCCCACTCCTGCTGCTTCTGCATGGTTACGGTTCGCACGAAGGCGACCTGCCGAGCCTCGCCGCCTACCTGCCCGACGCGTTCGACTGGGTGTCGCTGCGTGCGCCGCTCGGTCTGCCGACCGGCGGGTTCGCCTGGTTCCCGATCACTGTGCCGGGGCGCCCGGGCGCAGAGTCCGTCATCGAGGCAGCGGATGCCGTACTCGCGTGGCTGGACGCCCACGTGCACCCGGGCACGCCCGTCGTTCCCCTCGGCTTCTCGCAGGGCGGCCTCATGGTCACCCAGCTTCTCCGCCAGGCTCCCGGGCGATTCCCCGCCGGGGTCGTCCTCTCGGGATTCACCCTCGATGCCACGCTCCCAGGCGATGAGGTCCTTGCGGCTACACGCACGCCGGTGTTCTTCGGCCACGGAGATGCCGACCGGGTCATCTCCGCGGAGACGACAGCACGGGCGAGCGCCTGGCTGCCCGGCCACAGCACCCTGACCGAGAAGGTCTATGCCGGTCTGCCGCACTCGATCTCCGCAGAAGAACTCGACGACGTGTCGCGGTTCCTGACGGAGGCCCTCGTCTCAGTTGGCTGAACCACCGGCAACGGTGTATGACCACAGCTCGCTGCTCACACCGACCGGGCGCGCAGCGGGCTTCCCGTCCTGCGGGGCCTCGCTGCGGTGCCCGTGCGCGAAGGCGGGCGACGTGGACCACGCCTGGAAGGACTCCTCGTCGGCCCAGCGCGTGATGACCAGCCAGGTGGTGCGATCGTCGGTCGGCTGCAGCAGTTCGAAGCCTTCGAAGCCCGGGGCGTCGTCGACGGCCCCTGCGCGGGCGGCGAACCGGCGAGCCAGCTCATCGCCGTTGTCGGCTGGGACAGTAATCGCGTTGATCTTGATGATCGTCATCGGGCTTCCTTCTGTTGTGAATGCGGTGGTGACCGCGTCGTTCGCCCCATGCTGCCACCGCTGGCTGCATGAACCCTCGGTGGCTCGCCTGACTCCTAGATGATCGCGGCGCGCAGCTCCGCGGCCGAGGCGGCGGGGTCGGCGGCGCCGTAGATGGCGCCCCCGGCGACCGCAACGGTGGCGCCCGCGCGCTGGACTCCCCGAATCGTGGACAGGTTCACGCCACCTGCGACGGAGAAGGGAACCTTCGCGGTCTCGCCGTCGTTGAGGAGGGTCTGGAAGGTGAAGCCAGGCTCCGCCTGCTCGTCGAGACCGGCGTGCATCTCAACGAAGACCGCTCCGAGGCCGGTGACCTCACGGGCCCTGGTGACCTTGTCGGCCACACCGATCAGGTCGACGACGATGCCCTTGCCGTGAGCGGTGGCGGCCTTGACCGCACCGACGATCGTGCTGTCTCCGGCGGTGCCGAGCACGGTCACGTAGTCCGCTCCCGCGGTGAAGGCCAGGTCGGCCTCGAGCTCGCCGGCATCCATCGTCTTCAGATCGGCGAACACGAGCTTGTCGGGGTGCGCGTTCTTGATGGCGGTGACGGCGCGCAACCCTTCGCTCTTGATGAGCGGGGTGCCGAGTTCGATGATGTCGACGTGCGGCGCGACCTGGGCGGCGAGGGTGAGGGCGGCGTCGAGAGTGGTGACGTCCATGGCGACCTGCAGTTTCATTGCTGATTCCTTACTTCGGTTGTGCTGGGTTCTTCCTGGTGCACCGCGGTCGCGGCCCAGGGAGGCATCCGGTGGGTGTTATTCGAGGTTCGCGTGCCGGGGCCAGAGCTCTTCCGCCGTGGCGCCCGACATCTTCCAAAGCGCGTCGAAGAGCGCGTCTCCGACGAGGACCAGCGACTGCTCGAACAGTCCTCCGGAGTACTGGGTAGAGAGAACACCGGCGTGGTCCTGTTTCGTTGCGGCCGGGATCACGACGATCACGTCCGCGAGTTCCCCGAGAGGAGAGGTCCGGTCCGTTGTGATGGCGACGACGCCTGCTCCGACGCCTGCCGCGGTGGAAGCGGCGCGGACG
This sequence comes from Cryobacterium sp. 10I1, assembly GCF_035019805.1. Classification (NCBI taxonomy): domain Bacteria; kingdom Bacillati; phylum Actinomycetota; class Actinomycetes; order Micrococcales; family Microbacteriaceae; genus Cryobacterium; species Cryobacterium sp. 10I1. The sequence goes on along the minus strand of NZ_JASJVF010000050.1, from coordinate 4,346 downwards.
ATTCCGGCCGTCGTTCCCGAGCCGCTTGCGACCAGGAGCACGTCCTGGCCAGTGATCGCCGGGCTGGTCGCCTCGCCGACCACGTGCGCATCCAGGCCCAGGTGCATCAGGCGCATTGCCGTCATCTGCAGGGCCAGGCCCGAGCGCCCGGCACCGAGCACGAAGACCCGACGTGCGGTGCGGATCCGCTCCGCGGCCCGGTCGAGATCGCTCGGGGACTCCGTGACGATCCGCTCCACGATGCCGTCGACTTCGCCGGAAATCCGGCGCAATGAGTCGGTGGTACGAGCGAATGAAGTGGAAGGTGTCATCTCTCGATCGTGCGCTGCACCGTTCGCGTCTCAGGCCACCCGAACGAGCGGATGTGACTACTCCTTCGGGTAGGTTGCCGCACTTTGAGTAGGGTTGATCTATGTCAGAAGCGAGTAAGTCCCCTTCGATCGAGTTGCTCATCGAGCTCCGGCAGGTACTCGCGAACCCGCTGCTCGGCATTGCGGGGGCCTTCTCCGCCCTGCTGCAGCAGCGCATCCCGCACGGCGCCCTGGTTATCTTCACCGAGGACTGCACGGGGCGCCCACAGAAGAAAGCCGGCCAGGCGGAGGTCATCGACCACGTCACCATCGCGGAACTCGACATTCTCCGCGATACCGTTGCGGCGCGAGGCGGATCGATATGGAACGAACGGGCGCTGCTGGCCCGGTCGGAGCGAACGATGTCGGCCTGGATCGCTTTGACAGGTGCCCTTCTGGTCCTGACCGATCCCGACCTGACCGGGGCGACCCCGACCGGAGTCCGTGAAACGAAGGACCTCGTCGCCGCACTCTGGGAACTGGTCGCGTCGGGCATCCGCAACCAGGTCGTCGTGGCCGCGCCGGACTATCTGCGCGATTCGCGGATGGCGTCGCGAGACCGGGCCACGCTCATCGCCGAATTGACGGATGCCCACTCCACGACTTTGGAGCTGCTGCTCGCGGTTCTGCGTTCGCGCCAGACCGGAGACGCGGCCGCGCGGCAGACGGCGATCGACCTGGCCGTCGCCGCCATGGTGCAGCTGCGCGCGGTGAGCGACCGCGACCGCATCCTGTCCGAGGAGCCGGTCGCCCGGGCGTTCGAGCGGCTCCGAAATGACCTGAGGCCCCTGGCCCGCTTCGGGGACCTCGACGTGCAGTTCATCGAACCGCCCGTCAATGGCCGCGCGTTGCCGGGCGAGGTCGCCCACGCCGGACGTGCGATCGTGCGCGGTGCCGTCCTCGCCCTGGTCGATCAGCCCGGGGTCGCCCGAGTGCGGGTGCAGTGGGACTGCGACGGCCACAACCTGCTGATCAACATTCGCGATGACGGTCCGGGTGACTTGTCCACTGAGACGCCCAGCGTACGCCAACTCGTCGCCCGGGTGGCGGCACTCGACGGCGACTTCCACGTGGATGCCACGCCGGGGTGGGGCTCGGACATTGTCGTCTCTCTACCCCTCGACCCACCCTCGTCAGCCACTGCGCCGGCGGCCGGATGGGGCCTGACAGTACGTGAGCAGGCCGTGCTCGACCTCGTGGCAACCGGGGCGCGGAACCGTGCGATCGCGGAGGCCCTGTCGATCAGCGAGAACACGGTCAAGTTCCACGTCGCGAACGTGCTGCGCAAGATGGGGGCAGTGAACCGCGCCGAGCTGGCTTCCCTCGTCCGCCAGGCAGAGACGCCATCCGCCCTGGTCTGACCGGGTATTCACGCCCTCAGAATAAAGCGGCATTGACCGGCGATTCGTGTGATGCTTGGCGGACAGTGGTTTCGGAATCGGGGAAGGATTCTTCATGACTGCAGGTGGCTTGATGATTGTGCTGATAGCGGGTGGGGGACTGGTGCTGGCGGTCATCGTTCTTGCCGCGTTCTACCTCCTCTCTGCCCGGCCGCGTGCCAGGGCGGCGGCTCGCGAGCTTAGGGGTTCGAATCCCGAGCTGTCGCAGGCGTTCGCGCAGTTCCAGGCGGATGTCGAAAAAGGCCAGAGAGGCCTGTGAAGGGATCGAGGATGGCCCGCACCCTGACTCCCGCCCGCGGATTCTGGATCGGTCTGGTTCTGACCGTTCTCGGACTTGTCGCAGTCAGGTTGCTGTACACGTCTCTGTTCGGCGCCGTAAACCCGGACTGGCTGTCGAGTGATCTGGTGCGGCTCGTGGGAGTGCTGTTCCCCGGCGTTCTGCTGCCGTTGGGGATGGCCCTGATGGTCGCGTCGGTGGTCGTGCGCGCTTTGGCGGACAAAGCAGCGGTCACCATCAGGGATCCACTGGAAGCCGCGGAAGATGCGCCGACCTGGCCGCTGCGGCTCACGTCTCGCGCCGCACTCATTCTCGGACTCGTGCTCGCGGCGATCGGCTTTGTCGTCCAGCTGAACATCTCGACCTGGACCCAGACGATTCAGGGAGATTCGACCTTCCTGAGAGACTTCGTCGTCTACCTGGGCGGACCGCTGAGCGACCTTCTGCTTCCGCTTGGCGTACTTCTGATCGCCGGAGCCTGGATACTCCGGACGATCGAAGATCGCGAAGGCTCTGACGCGGGGACGCGCGGCGGGGACGAAAACCGCTAGGTCACCGCGCCAGAAGATCTATCCCCAGCAACGTCAGGATCGGTCAAGCGGGGCCGGCGACGCCGATGAGGTTTCCGGCGGGGTCCCGGAGGTGTCCGATGGTGATTTCAGCGCCCTCATTGCGTTGCGGCCCGAGAGCGACGGTTCCACCCAGCTGCTGGGCGGCCTCGAGCGTGTCGCTCACGCTCGCGACGCCGACGTAGAAGATCGAGTGCGGGGCGAATCCCTCGCCCCCGCCGATTCCGCCGGCTGCCGGTGCCCAGCCGGGTTCCGGGGTGATGAACGAGTATTCAGCGGATGCGGAAATCGCGGGTGCCACCGGGGCGCCCGCGGGTGCATCCCAGCCGAACAGCGCCGAATAGAATTCACGCAACCGGGCCGGGTCGGGACCGATGAGTTCGAAGTGCACGACGGGATTGCCCATGCGCTCAGCCTGCACCGGAGGCTCGCCCCGCGCTAGCCTCCGTGCATTCCGTGCATTCCGTGCATTCCGTGCATTCCGTGGCTCATCGGGCCAGCGTGTGCCGCTCGCAACGGTTCGAGGACGGTTACGGCTGCTTCACACTGACTCGAGCCAGGCGGCTACGGCGTTGCGCGCTGCTGCTGGCTGTTCATGAAAGAGCAAGTGACCGGCGCCCTCAATGATGGTGACTGTGGCTGCAGGCATTGCGGCGGCGGTCTCTTCGGCAGCGTCGCGGGCGATCAGACGATCCGCGGCTCCATGGATGATCGCTGTGGGACAGGTTATGGACGGCAGTATCGAGCGGAGGTCAGCGCGCTGAACGACGGCACGCTGCTGGCGAAGGAAAGCGGCCGGGCCGACGGGCGCCGTCATGGCTCGCCACGTCGCCAGCAGCGTTTCGTCAGACTCGTTGTCTGCTGAGACGACACCGGGGAAGGCGGCGTCGACGAGAGCGTCGAAATGTCCGTTCTCGACGAGTGTGGACTGCCGGGACCGCGCGGTGATCTGCTCCGGGGTGTCGGCTCGGGCGGTCGTGCTCACAAGGGCGAGGGCAGTGACCCGGTCGGGTGCCTGCCGGACCACTTCCAAGGCGACGTACCCTCCCATGCTTGTTCCGAGAACAGCGATTTCACCGGCGTTCTCGCGGAGGATTCGTTCCGCCATGGCAGCGATCGTATCGTCGTGACGGGTATCGGCCAGGGTGACCTGACCGCGCGACCAGACCGTATTGATCACCGGTGCGTAAGCGAGGGGAGAGCAGAGCAATGGCGGAACCATGACGATCTTCATGTGTCCAGTGTCTACCGGGCCACCGACAGTCGGGTCGGGCTCCGCGCGAGGTCGTGAATCTGACAGCAGTCTTCTCAGGTCATGTCGCCGGTCTCCGGGGTCGAACCCTTCCAGCCGTAGCGCAGGAGAATCGTGCCCTTCTCCGACGGAGTCCCGGCGCCGAGTAGTTCGAGGGACGCAGGCGGCCCGTCGGGTGGGAAGAGGCGCTTGCCCGCACCCAGCACGATCGGGTACACCCAGAGGTTCAGCTGGTCGAACAAGCCGTCCGCGACGAGAGTGCGGGCGAAGTCGATGCTGCCGATCACGTGGATCTCCTCGTGCCGCTCGCGCAGCACCGCCAGCTCAGCGGCGAGGTCGCGACCGAGCTGGTGTGAGTCGCGCCACGTGAGGTCCGGCGTGCCCCGGGACACGACGTATTTGGGGATCGCGTCGAATTTGTGGCTCTCCTGACTCTTCCGTGGGTTAGTCCCGGCCGGGAAGCACGGGTTTGTGCCCGCCGAGGCTGAGCATTGCGAG
>NZ_JASJVF010000049.1:0-17719 GCF_035019805.1 Cryobacterium sp. 10I1 | reverse complement strand
CCCAAAAACACGCAAAAGGCTCCCGCAGCCCGATCGCGCCGCCCCGGCTGGTTCGGCTGGATCACCGGGCTGCTGATTGCCGGTATCGTCCTCGCCGGGCTATACGGCGTCTTCGCCAGCGCGAACACCCCGAAGACGGCAGCCGCCGGTACGACGACGCAGTCGTCGTACGACGTCGGAACCCCCGGCATCGGTCAGGTCGCACCCGGATTCACCCTCGCCGACAACTCCGGCGGACAGGTGTCCCTGGCCGACTACTCCGGCAAAAACGTGCTGCTCTTCTTTCAGGAGGGCCTGGCCTGCGAACCATGCTGGACGCAGATCACCAGCCTGGAAACGGACGCCGCGAAGCTCCAGGCCGCGGGAATCGACGCCGTCGTGTCCATCACAACCGACCCGGCCCAGCAGATCGCTCGGAAAACCACCGACATGGGCCTGAAAACTCCGGTCCTGTCCGACCCCGACCTGGTCACTTCGAAAAAGTACCACGCCAACGAATTCGGCATGATGGGCACCAGCACCGATGGACACAGCTTCATCCTCGTCGGTCCCGACGGCACCATCACCTGGCGCGCCGACTACGGCGGGGCTCCGAAGTACACCATGTTCGTGCCCGTCGACCAGCTTCTCCTCGACCTGAAGACCGATACCACCTCATGATCGCCCTGACCCTGCTCACTCAAGGCGACTGCCCCTCCTGTATCGCGGGAAAGAGAGTACTTGCCGAATTGTCCGCCGAATTCGCCCTCCAGATCGACGAGGTCGACGTGAACAGCGACACCGGCCGCGCGATCGCCCGTGAGCAGCGCCTGGCCTTCACCCCCGGGCTCATAGCCGACGGCCTGCTGATCGCGCACGGGCGCCTATCTACCCGCGCCCTCCGGCGGAAATTCACCACCATGGTCAAGACCACCCAATCAACCCAACCAGAAGGATCCTGACATGCAGCAATTCCTGTACATCCTCCCCGCCCTGATCTGCCCCGTCGGCATGGGCCTGATGATGTGGTTAATGATGCGCGGACGCGGCCACGGCAAAATAGCCGACGGTCCCGAAGAACAGGAACTCGCCCGCCTGCGCGCCGAAGTCGCCGCCCTCCGTCCACACGCCACGGCATTCGATGAACGCCGCGGCACCGACATCCGTTGACGGCGTGCAGACCTTTCCGAACCAGACATCCGAGCACGTCACCGGGACCGTGAAATACGACGCGCTGCCACCGGTGGGTGGAGACCACTCCGTCACTCTCCTGAACTGTGGCGTGTATTCCGAGAACGTCCCCAATGAGAATGCGGTGCACTCTCTCGAGCACGGCGCCGTCTGGGTCACCTACGACGCTTCAACGGTGACGGGTGATCAGCTCGCAGCGCTGCGCGAAGTGATCCCCTCCACATACGCGATCCTCTCTCCGTTGTCCGGTCTTCCGTCGTCGATCGTCGCATCGGCATGGGGCGCGCAGCTCGACATCAGCGACCCTTCCGACCCCCGGCTCGCGGCATTCATTGCCCAGTACCGCGGGGCCACAACCGCTCCGGAACCGGGTTCGCCCTGCACCGTCGGCCTTGACGGTCCCGGCAAAGTGTCCTGACCCAACGCGATCCGGATCCCGCTCGATTGTCTTCCGAGCGACACACATCGGGTTCGGCTCGCCAACCAGGAGCACAGCATCGCCTGGACCCCTTCAGGCGATATGCGTCCGGCCCCTCACCGCGCGCGAGCCACCGAGGCGAACTCGGGCCGGAGGCCTCAGATCACAAGGGTCTGGTCAACGAGACCTTGGGCCACTCTCGACAACAGCAAGCGGTTGGTTCGGGCGTACGTCCGCAGCAGGATGAACGCTTCCTCCATGGAGATGCCGCGAGAGTGCGCAAGCACGCCTTTGGCCTGTTCGATCACCACTCGGGACGTCAGTGCGTTGGTGAGCTGTTCGCGAACGGACATGCTTTCCCGAAGCGTGCGTTCCTGCAGGATTCCAATCGTGGCCACGTCGGCTAGCGCCTGTGCGGCTCGAACGTCTCGGGGCGGCAAGGCTCCGGGAACGCTGGACAGCAGGTTGAGTGCACCGATCGTGGTCTCGCGCAACCGCAGTGGTATGGCGAAGACGGCAGCGAATCCCTGTTCCCGGGCGCTGTCCCGAAAACGTTGCCACTCGGGAGGGCTGTCCTCAACGTCCGGCAGCGATACGACAGAGCCTGTCGTGAAGGATTCCACGCAGGGGCCCGCACGGGCACTCAATTGCATGACTTCGACGAGCCTGCTCGCCTCACTGGTCGAGGCGATCACCTCCAACTCGCCGTCGGCATCCGCCAGGAGGATGCCCACCGCCGAGATGTCGAAGAGATCCGCGCAACTCTCGACCAGCGTCTGCAGAAGATCGACCACGTCATAGTCGGCCACGAGGGTGTCGGCGAGGGTCGCGAACGTGTCGATCAAGCGATCCTCGCGGGTGCTGTCAATCATGAGACCCTTCGATCTGCTTTTCGTTCACGGCAAAGCTCAATCGACGGTCGATGATCTCGGCTGAAATGTCGAGCATGGATCGTCCGGCGGCGAACGCATGTCCCTGGATCACGAGGAAGGCATCCGTGGCGGGAATGCCCAGCTGCGCCAGGACCATGCCCGTGGCCTGATGGATCTCCCGACGAGAGAATGCCCGCCGGGTGGCCGTGTCGGCCTCACCCACGAGGTCACTTTCGGACAGCCGGAGAGCTCGAGAGAGAACCATCCGGCTCACCACGGTTGCGAGGATCTCGATGTGCCGGATGTCTTGCTCACCGAGACGAAACGGGTGGTTCGTGTACAGGTCGATCGCCCCGATGCGCAGCGGGCCCAGCATCAATGGAAAAGCAAAGAGCGCACCGAAATCTTCGGCGATGATTGCTTCCGAAAAGGCCGGCCACACGTGGTTGGGCCGTTCACGGATGTCCGGCTCCAGGACTGGCGCCGCAGTCTCCAGCGCGTCCCAGCACGGGCCCTCACCAAGATCGAATTGCAGCTCGTCGAGCCGGAACGATTGCGCGTCGCTCGCGGAAATTGTTTCAGCGGCGAGAATGTGGCCGAACGTGGAGATGGACAGCCCGTCGACAGGCAACAGAGCCAGAAGGGGCTCATACAGGCGCGATTCGTCACCCGTCAGAGCGTTCAACGAGTCCTCCGTCGCGGCTAGTCGGTCAGGCATCGACATCGCACCCGCGATTCTTACTACCTGCTTGGTTCACACGCCTCCGTTGCATATCCGCAACGTACTCCACCGACTTCGGAATAACATCAATCGGCACAAACAGATTCGCATCGTCACGATCCCGACCCCCGTTGGCTACACCAGGGAGACGTGCCGTTCGCGGTCTGGCACCTACTTCGTCATCATCAGAGATCGTCCAGGTCCGGGTCACTCCATTCGCAGTCCGGGACTGCGATCGTTTCCAGGTACCCGTTCTGGCTCGGGGCGGAAGCCAGCACTTCGAGATTCGAGAGGTGAGTGACGGTCTCCGACGCATCGGGTTCAGGCCACGGTGATTCTTCTGGAATGACCAGGAACGGGCTTGCCGGTGCGAGGAGCAACGTTGCAGTCACGATCGTGCCGTTGATGAGAACAACGGGAATGCGCGCGACCGCGGAGCAGCTCTTGACATTGAGGACGACCAAAAGGGCAACGAGTGCGTCACCGATTCGATCTGCCGTCAAGAACGAGGCGCCACCGAACATAATTCGTCTCATGCTCCCACGCTGAACTCGTTTGCGGCCGGGCACAAGGCCTTGCACGCCCGTGCTGGGCTTGGGGCGCCTGACAGTGTCGCAACGGCCCTCGATCAGATGGCCTGCAAATCGGATATTGCCAGAATATTGCCAAACCCGAAAACGACCCTTCCGGGGCGCTTAAACAAGAAAGCCCGGTTCCCTCTATTTTCAAGGGAACCGGGCAATTGTGACCCCAGCGGGATTCGAACCCGCGTTACCGCCGTGAGAGGGCGATGTCCTAGGCCGCTAAACGATGGGGCCGTTTTTGCAACTTACCGAGTATGCCACACGGATCGGGTCCGCTCCAAACCGAGCAGACGACACGGCACGTCGTCGGCTTGCATCACCCGGCCATCTGGGTATTAGCTCGGTCCAGACACCCGACAGAACGGACCGAAATGAAACTGACCAAGCTCGAGCACGCGGCCCTGATCGTCGAGGTAGCGGGACGCAAGCTCTACATCGATCCGGGTTCCTACACGACGGCAGTGACCGACACGGCACGGGCGGATGCCGTCGTCATCACACACGAGCACCCGGACCACTGGACCCCCGAACAGCTCGACCGCATCATCGCCTTCAGCCCCGATGTGCGGATCTTCGGACCGGCGGGGGTCGTCGCAGCGGCATCGGGATACCCCGTCGAAGTCGTCCACGACGGCGACACCGTGACGGTCGGCGAGTTCACCCTTCGCTTCTTCGGGCGCACCCACGCCGTCATCCACTCCTCGATCCCCGTGATCGACAACGTGGGCGTGCTCGTCAACGACCGGTTGTACTACGCCGGCGATTCCTTCACGGTCCCGGCAGGAGTGGATGTCGACACGCTCGCCGTTCCGGCCGGCGCGCCTTGGTTGAAGATCAGTGAAGTGATCGACTACGTGCTCGCCGTGAAGCCGCGCCGCACCTTCCCGACCCACGAAATGCTGCTGTCGCGCGCAGGCAAGGACCTCTCCAATCTGCGCATCACCGCGGCGACCGAACAGGTCGGTGGGGAGTTCTTCGCCCTCGAACCGAACGAGACCCTCGACCTCTGAACCGCACCGGCCGACATCCGCTGGCGTGACACCCGGAATGCACGTCGTACGCTGGGATGACTGGGAGATGAATGTCGGCTGGTTCCCAGTCGTCTCCCAGCGAGCGCCGTGAATGTGCAGCTACTGTAAATTTATTGTCTGCGCACTGTTTTCGCCAGCATCCGCTGGCCATGACGGCTTCCGCGGGTCGAGCGAAGCGCTCCAGTCACCCAACGAAGGAAAGCCAGCATGAGTGTTCCCGTCCTGTCCGCGCAGGTCATAGGCAAGTCCTATGGCAGTGGAGCCAACCGCTTTGATGCGCTCAAGGGCGTTTCCCTCGACATCCAGGCGGGCGAGTCCGTCGCCATCGTCGGCAAGAGCGGCTCGGGCAAGTCGACGCTCATGCACCTTCTCGCGCTCCTCGACGATCCAGACTCCGGCGTTCTCCTCGTCGAAGGCACAGACGCCAAGAAGCTCAAGGCGAAGGAACTCAACCGGCTCCGCAACCAGGACTTCGGTTTCGTGTTCCAGCAGTTCTTCCTCACCGCGAATGCGACTGTGCTGGAAAACGTCGTCCTTCCCCTCACGATCGCCGGCGTCGGGGCCAAGGAGCGCAAGTCCCGCGGCATGGCCGCACTGGAACAGCTCGAACTGGCCGACAAGGCCAAGAACAAGGCGAAGAACCTTTCCGGTGGCCAGAAGCAGCGCGCGGTCATCGCGCCCGCGCTGGTGAACAACCCCAAGGTCATCTTCGCCGACGAGCCCACCGGAAACCTCGACTCCGCCACTGGAGCGGTCGTGGAAGACATCCTCTTCAAACTCAACAAGGAGAACGGCATCACGCTCATCATCGTGACCCACGACACAGAGCTCGCAGCCCGCTGCGACCGCCAGATCTTCATCCGCGACGGCCTCGAAGAGACCGCCGACTCCCCCACGGGAACCCACAAGAGAGGCGGGGCCCACTCGTGAAGTTCCTCGATATCGTCCGCTCCGCCATCCAGAACAGCTTCCGCAACAAGCTCCGCACCGGTCTCACCGTCGTCGCCATCTTCATCGGCGCCTTCACGCTGACGATCACGAGCGGCATCGGCACCGGCGTGACCGCCTACATCAACGGACAGGTTTCGGCGATCGGCGCCGCCGACGTGCTCACCATCACCAAGGCAGCGGATGCGACGGCCACGGCCAGCGACGGACCGGCTGCCTACGACCCGAGCAAGTCCACGACCGTGAGCCTCGGCAACGGGTCGCGCCCCGGCTCGACCATCCAGGCGCTGACCACGGCGGACCTCGCGAAGATCAAGGCGACCGCAGGCATCCTGAGCGTCGACCCCGCCGTGCGGGTTTCGCCGGACTACGTCGAATATGCCGGAAACGGAAAGTTCGAGCTCACGGTCAGCCAGACCGGGACCATCACGACGGCAGACCTCGCCGCGGGGGCTCAGCTCGACAACAGCAGTTCGAGCGACCAGCTCCTCCTGCCGACGACCTACCTCGACAACCTCGGCTACGCGGACGCCAAGGCGGCCGTCGGCACAACAGTCAGCATCGGCATCACCGACTACACCGGAACCCAGCAGACCGTCACGGCCACCGTCGTCGGCGTGCAGAACGAGACGCTCCTCGGCAGCGGAGCCGGGCTCAACCGGAGCCTCGTCGCCCACCTGCACACCGTCGCAACCACCGGTGAGCCCGCTGGAGTGTCCGCCGGCTATGCGACCGCGGTCGCGCACTTCGACGTCTCGGCGACGAAAGCACAGATCACCGCGATCAAGGATGACCTCAGCGCGCAGGGCTACTCCTCGCAGACAGTTGCCGACACGATCGGCGCCTTCGAGACCGTGATCAACGTCATCATCGGCGTGCTCAACGCTTTCGCAGTGATCGCCCTGATCGCCGCGGGATTCGGCATCGTCAACACTCTCCTGATGAGCGTGCAGGAACGTACCCGCGAAATCGGGCTGATGAAGGCCATGGGCATGAACGGCGGCCGCGTCTATGCCCTGTTCAGCATGGAGGCGGTCTTCATCGGCTTCCTCGGCAGCGCACTCGGCGTCATCGCGGCGATCGGTGTGGGTTCGCTCATCAGCAACCTCCTCGCGAACGGGATATTCTCGGCCCTGCCCGGTCTCCAGGTCGTGCAGTTCGCTCCGGCCTCGATCGCCATCATCGTCGGCGTGGTGATGCTGATCGCGTTCCTCGCCGGCACCCTGCCTGCGAGGGCCGCCGCACGTCAGAACCCCATCGACGCGCTGCGGTATGAGTAGCTCCGCGGCATCCACGCAGAGCACCCCCACCGGCCCGGGGCCCGACGAGGGGCTGCGCGCCCGCAAGCGCGCCGCCACCCAGGCCGCGCTCGAAGCAGCCGCGATCAGCCAGGCCAGTGAACACGGGTACCACCACGTCACCGTCGACATGATCTGCGAAGCAGCCCAGGTCTCCCAGCGCACCTTCTTCAACTACTTCGCGACGAAGGAGGCCGCCTTCCTCGGAGCGTCCCCTCCCATTCCGTCCGAGGGCGCGGTGAAGAGATTCATCACGGGCAACGGTGGATCCGTGCTCGCCGAACTCGTCCTGATGATCGAGTCCGCGATTGTCGCGAGCGAGCCGGACCGCGACGTTCTCCGGGCCAGGCGCACGCTCATCGAGAACACCCCCGAATTGTTCTCAAGCGAGATCATCCGTCTTGCCGAACTCGAAGACCGGCTCGCGGGCATCGTCCTCCAGCGTTTCGAGGCCCGCGGGCGCACGGAGGCGACCACGCCGGACATTCTCGACGAGGCGCACATGGTCGTCGGTCTGGCGGTCAGCATCCTCCGCTTCGCGATGCGCAAGGCATCGGAATCCGACTACTCCGCCGATCCCCGTGCCATCCTGCGCCATGCCATCGGGCTCGTCGAGCGCATCACCGGGGTCAATCCGTTCACAACGGATGCCCGTGAACCTCGGAGAGACTAGCTCACGGTAAGAGCTCCCTGTGTATCCACACAGTGCGGTTGCAAAACGTGAGGAATTGTCTACTTTGGTTCAGTAGAGACCTCACGCCGCGCTACTGAGTGCGAACGGAATGTCGCAACTGAATCACCGCACACCTTCGACGAGTCAGCCCGTGGTAACGCTGACCAGCACAATCGAGCACAAGGAACCCGATCCCTATGCCACCAGAAACGACAGTGTCCGCTGACCCCGGCTACGCGTTCGACTGGGGCGCCATCGGGAATGCGGTTGTGCACGACGCGGCAGTCGTGGTTTCCTATTTTCCCCTGGCGATTGCGGGAACCATCGTCTGGGGACTCTGGCTCTACCGCTTCATTCTGTCGCATCGGGCCCCGCCGATCGTCACCGACTTCCGGACGTCGACCTCCGTGATCGTGCCCTCATTCCACGAGGATCCGGACATCCTGTTGAGCTGTCTCGATACGTGGCGGGCCCAGAATCCCGACGAGATCCTGATCGTGCTCGACGTCGCGGACGTCGACACCTACGAACGCATCGTCCGGATCGGCGATCCACGTGTCCGGCCGATCCTCTTCCACCACGTCGGCAAGAGGTCAGCACTCGGGGCCGGGATCAGGGAGGCGAGGCACACCCTGCTCGTCCTGACCGACTCGGACACCTGGTGGGAGCCTGACCTGCTCCGGAACGTGCAAATGCCCTTTGAAGACCCCTTGGTCGGGGCGGTCGGCACCCGGCAGAACGTCTACCAGAGCGGCACGAGCGTCTGGCGACGGATCGCAGACTGGCTGGTCGACCTGCGCTACCTCGACTACGTCCCCGCCATGGGACGGGCAGGGGCTGTGCCCTGCGTGTCCGGACGGACCGCGGTGTACCGCCGTGCCGCGGTCCTGCCCGTGCTCGACCATCTCGAGAACGAATTCTTCCTGGGCCGACGCTGCATCTCCGGCGATGATGGCCGGCTGACGTGGCTCGTGCTCGCCTCGGGCTACAAGACCGTGCACCAGGCATCCGCGCGCGCTCTCTCGATGTTCCCGACCGGCTTCCGTGCGTTCGTGAAGCAACGCGTGCGCTGGAGTCGCAACTCCTACCGGTGCTACCTCACGGCCATGGCCAGGGGCTGGCTCTGGCGGGTACCGTTCATCACCAAGGTGACCGTCCTGCAGATCCTCCTCACCCCGCTCACGATGGGTATCACCCTGTTCTACCTGGTCTTCAGTCGCCTCGAGTTGAGCGTCGCCGGGTTCGCGGCAGCCATCGGCTGGCTGCTTCTCGGCCGCGGCATCCGTGGGATCTCACACCTGCGCCGCCACCCGAAGGACCTGTTGCTCCTGCCGCTGCTCGCCCTCGCCGTCATCCTCGTCGCCCTCCCGATCAAGACGTATGCCCTCGTCACCATGAACAAGCAGGGCTGGCTCACCCGCCACAACGACACCATCGGCGGTGACGGCCAGGACGCGCGCACCCTTACCCAGGCGGCGGTGGCCCCGTGACCCGGACCAGGGTTGCGCCGGTCCGGGTTCCCCGCACCCGGACACCGAGGGTGACGGTGATCGCGAGCAGGCACCGCCAGTCGGGGCGTCCTCCCGGCGCACGTTTCGTGCTGCTGGGCATGCTTGCCGGCATCCTCGCCGGGGTACTCGCGGCAGCGCTCATCCTCGTCGCAACGGGAGTGTTCCGCTCCCCCACGAGCGCCTTCGGGCGGGCCGAGATCGCGCGCAACGGAAATGTCCAGGGCGTGCTCTATCCCGGAGACCCGACCCGCGAGACGAGCCTCGTGAACGCGGAGAAGGCCCGGCTCAGTTATGTCCGCAGCGTCTCGGCATCCGCCCAGTGGCGGGTCGCCGGGATCCAGGGCCCCTACCGACTCACCACGGGCAGTTCCGTGACTCTCGTCCTGCCGGCCCGTGCACAGCCCTACCTCGTGTCCGACCTGCTCACCCTCGCCCCGACGACCTTTGTGCGGCAACCGGACGGCGGTTATCTGCTCTCCGAGAACATCGTCGTCCTGACCGGCGCGACCCTGTCTCTGACCGCGACGGATGGGCTCACCCTGCGGCTCCGCAGCGACCCGAGCACGTTCGTGTCCGTGATCGGACTCGGCGGCTCCGTCCTCATCAACGGCACGGCGACGGCCCCCGTGGCGATCGAGAGCTGGAACACCCGGACCGGGGCGGTCGACACCGACACGTCCGACGGTCGCGCCTATCTCCGGATGATCGACGGCACGGTCTCGGTCGGGCACGCGCGCATCGCGAACCTCGGGTTCTGGAGCGGGGAGACGGGCGGGCTCGCGCTCTCAGGGACGGATGCCTCCGGTACGGACACGTCAGGAGCCGACGGCTCGGTCACGGCGGATGCTTCCGGCACGGCCGATACCTCCGCCCCGGCCGGCGCAGGCCCGCTCGCAGGCGCCCCTCTCGCCGGCGCCCCCGTGCTCCCTCCCGAACTCCTGCGTGCTCCCGCCGGATCCGTCGCCTCGAGCGGGCCCTCCGCAGCGACCCTGTCCGCCGGGTTCCAGGACGTCACGATCGACGGCAACGCCTTCGGTCTTTTCATCACGCACGCCGCCGGCGTCACCATCACCGACACCCGGATCATGAACAGCCTCGTCGACGGCCTCGTCTTCCATCGGTTCGTTACCGACACGACGGTAACCCGGACGAGCTCCGTCAACAGCGGCGTCGACGGATTCACGGTGGCCAGATCGAGCTCGGGGATCATGTTCGACCAGATCACCGCAACGGACAACGGGCGTAACGGAGTGTCGATCGACGGCCGCTCGCTGGCCGACGGTCCGAGTGCCATCGGAACCGGTGTGGAATCCTTCGGTTCGAGTACAGTGACCCGCAGCACGGTCGAAGACAACCGGAGGTACGGGATCGAACTCAGCGGAGGTCAGGCGCTCGGGGTGTACTCGAGTCTCATCGCACGCAACGATATGGGCATCGTGCTCGACGACGGGGCATCGGGTGTCGTCGTGGCCGGAAATACCCTGAAGGACCAGGCCCGCCAGTCGATCGCGATCCGGGACCGGGTCACCGACACGAGTGTGCGCAACAACGCGATCAGCGGCAGCCAGACCGGCGTGTACGTTCGAAACGCCGGTGCCAGTGTCACCGACAACACCATCCGAGCCGTCTCCAACCACGCCGTGAGCCTCGTCGGGGACGCCAGGTCGGTGAGGGTCGTGAGCAACGCGCTCTCGGGCTCCGGCGCCGTTCCGGTGTGGGACGAGACCTCGTCGGGGGCCGTCGTCGCAGGCAACAACCTCGCCGGCTGGCAGCGCGCGACGACGGCAATCACCGTTGCGCGGTTCGTGTTCCAGCCACTCACCGTGGTCTGGCTGTTGCTCGCGCTGTTGCTTCTCGTGACGGCACTCACCCGCAGCGGTCCCCAGTTCGGTGCGATCCGGCATCCGTACGCCGAGCGTGTACCGCTCACGTCGCTCTCACGCGGCATCGTTTCGCGCGAGTCCGTCGGCGGCGCCCCCTGATGCCCGATAGCGACGACCGGGCGGATGCCCCGGCGCGCCGCCGCACGCCGTCGCGCCTCCAGTGGGTGCTCACCGTCGGCATCCTCGGCCTTGCGATCATCGGCGTCGCCGTCATGGCCATCGTCGCCATCACCGGCCAGACCCAGAACATCACCCAACCCACCTCACCCCCGTCGACGGCACAGGCTCCTCCGGTACCAGAGACCGTGGCCGGCTGCCCGCCGTTCACGGTCACGGTGACGACCGCGCGCGAGCTTCAGGCGGCCCTCGACGCTGTGAATCCCGGGACCGTGATCGGTCTGGCCCCCGGCGTCTACCAGGGCACCTTCACGCTCCGCAGTGGAGGCACCGCCGATGCGCCGGTTGCGCTCTGCGGCACGGCAGGGAGCATCCTCGACGGTGGCGGCGTGCAGGGCGGATACGTGCTTCACCTCGATCGGGTCGCCTACGTGCACCTGGTCGGGTTCGCCCTACGCAACGGCCAGAAAGGCGTGATGGCGGACCAGACCCGGAACTCGCTCATCCAGGGCCTCCAGGTATCCCAGATCGGCGACGAGGCGGTGCACCTCCGCAACAACAGCACAGACAACCGCGTCGCCGACAACCAGATCAGCGACACCGGCCTCCGCCGGCCGAAGTTCGGTGAGGGCATCTATGTCGGAACGGCCGAGAGCAACTGGTGCGACGTGAGCGGGTGCGAGCCGGACCGGAGCGACCGGAACACGATCATCGGCAACAAAATCTCGGCGACGACCGCGGAAAGCGTCGACATCAAGGAGGGCACAAGCAACGGAATCCTCCAGCAGAACAGCTTCGACGGTTCGGGAATCACCAGCGCCGATTCCTGGGTCGATGTCAAGGGCAACGGCTGGATCATCGATGGCAACACCGGCGTCAACTCGCCGATGGATGGGTTCCAGACGCATGAGATCCTCGACGGCTGGGGTGTGGGCAACACCTTCCGTAACAACGAGGCCACGGTGAACGGCCCCGGCTACGGCTACGCGCTCAAGCCGGCCAACAACAACGTAGTCGAGTGCAGCAACACGTCCGCCGACGCCGGCGAGGGTTCCTCGAACGTCCGGTGCGCCGACGGTTGACCCCCGGGAAAACCAAATGTTCATTTGAGTTTTCCTCAGGACCGTGTATCGTCGTGTGAACTAAACGTTCCAAGTTTCCGGCAGCATTCTTGCCGTAATCTGCAGGCTGCTGTTGATCCCCGCCCCGCCTCTGCCATCGTGCACGCGACCGGTTCGGCTCCTGTCTTATTACAGGGTGCTGCCGATGTCACTTGCCTTATTCTGTCGACGCTTTCGTACCGTCGACGACGTTCCGTAGTGCCCTGTCCACTCCGACGGGGAGTTGTCGATCTCGTGGTCCACCCGAGGTTCGACCGGTTAGGCATTCTTCCTGTTCCACACCACAGGAAGCTGCTGATTTCGTGCTCCACTCATTCACCCACCCGTCCCGCTCATTCCCACTCTCCCCCGACACCCGGCGACTTTCGCCGCGCCGCATCGCCGCAGCCGCCCTCCTGACCGGCGCCGTCGCGGTGGCGGGGGTCGTGCTCACCCCCGGACCGGCCCACGCCGCCACGGTCACGAACGTGTCGACATCCGCTCAGTTGAAGACCGCACTCGGCAACGCGAAGCCCGGCGACACCATCCACCTCACGGACGGCACCTACACCGGCAAATTCGAGGCCTCCTCCGTCGGAACAGGTGCGGCGCCGATCACCCTCACCGGTTCACGAGCCGCCGTGCTCACCACCGGGTCGACCGGTTCCGGTTACGCTCTGCACGTCACGGGAGGACACTGGAACCTCACGGGGTTCCGGGTCGACAAGGCCGCCAAGGGCATCGTTCTGGACGATTCCGACTACACGGTCATTTCCAGCGTCGACGTCGGACACATCGGCCAGGAGGGTGTGCACGTCCGCCACAGCAGCACGAACGTCGTGCTGCGCAACTCCTACGTGCACGACACCGGACTCACCTCGGCGAGCTATGGCGAAGGCGTCTACGTCGGCAGCGCGAACAGCAACTGGAGTTCTGTCATGGGCTCCTCGTCCAGCCCGGACAAGTCCGACAACGTGCTGATCCAGGACAACCGGATCGAGGACAACCCCGCGGAGGCGATCGACATCAAGGAAGGCACGACCGGCGGACGCATCACCGGCAACACCTTCCGCCATTCCGGCTACTCCGGCGACAACTCGGCCGATTCCTGGGTCGACGTGAAGGGTAACGGCTATTCGGTCTCGGGCAACTCCGGATCCTCGACCCTCGAGGACGCGTTCCAGGTGCACTCCGTGCTCTCCGGCTGGGGCGGCGGGAACGATTTCGCCGGCAACACGGTCACCGGCGGCGTCCCCGGCTACGAGGTCAACAACGCCTCGAAGACCGCGGGCAACGTGGTGCATTGCAAGACCTCCGGTGCCGGAAGCGGCCTCACCAACAAGGGTTGCAAGTAAGTCTCACGCCTCCGCACGGAGTTGCGGAGAAAACACATTCCCACCCCCACCGAGGTGTTTTCTCCGCAACTGACCGACCGCCCAGTGGCACCTCGCATTGACCGCGCGACGCAATGGCCGCATGATGGCCACACAGGGCGAGCCGTCCTGCCGAGAGAGCGGACGAATCCCATGAGTGACACCGGTGCGTTTCAAATTGTTGTGGGCGTGGATGGATCAGAGCCGTCAGTGAAGGCGCTCGAGTGGGCGATCGTCGAGGCGAAGCTGCGGAGCGCAGAGCTCACCATCGTCACGACGTGGTCGTATCCGATCATGGCGGGGACCCCGGGAGATATCGTTCCAGAAGACTCCTTCAAAGAGGTCTGTGAGCGCATCCAGGCCGAGGCTCTCACAGCCGCGACCGATGCCGGCCTCACCGCGACAGGCCGCATCGTGCGCGGTAGTGCGGTCACCGTGCTCCTGGAGGCCGCCGAATCCGCCAGTCTCCTCGTCGTCGGCTCGCGGGGCCGCGGCGGCTTCACGGGCCTGCTGATGGGGTCGGTCTCCAACCAGCTCGTGCATCACGCCGCGTGCCCCGTGCTCGTCGTCCGGTCGAAGCGCGCCCCGCTGTCCCAGGGGTGACACCAGCGCCCGGGGCCCTGTGACTATCTACTCGGCCGGCAGAGCAGCACGATCAGGATGATCACACCGACGATCGGGAGCAACAGGAACCAGAGCCATTTCCAGGAGAAGCCCGCATCCCGCAGGCGCCGGACCGCGACTGCGAGGAACGGCAGCACGATGACCACGATCCAGAGCGTGGAGAACAACCCGAACGCCGACGTGGGATTGATCGTCGAATCCAGGGTGCTGAGCGCGAAGTCGACGATCGTCACGAAGAGCACCCACCACCAGTACTCTGAGCGGCGGGCGACTCCGGTGAACTGGCCGTATTGGCTGAACACGGACGAGATCGCTTGGCCGAAGGTCATTGGGGTTCCTGACTCAGAAGATGGATGCCGGTGCTACCGGACGTCCTTTCATCCTCCCAGATCCCGGCTAGCGGGTCTTGAGGTGGCGCATCTTGACGATGCTCACGGCGCCGGCGCCCGCAACGCCGTGCAGGCGAACGTGGACGTGATCACACGCGCTAGGTAATCCTGAAGGCCGCCATGGCGTTGTCGAGGAACTCACCGAATGGCCGCTGCTGATCCGACTCAAGCCACGCCACGCGTGCCGCCTGAACGATGGCCGCAGGTCGAGGGTCGCTCGCAGTCACGCTCCCGGCGAGCCGGGTGACCACTCGCCCGACGAGCAGCTCCTGCACCCGCTGCATCTTTTCGAGGTAGCGAGCGTTCAGCTGGGCGCTCCCCCGCACGATGCGCTCCATCGCATGGTTCGTCACCGGTTCGTCCACGGGCTTAGACCGCCCCGCGCCGGGTGTTCTTCGGCGAGATGGCCACGCAGGCCGTGCCCCACCTGCTCAACCAGCGTCTCGCCGAGCTGGCCGAGTGGAACCCCGTGTCGCTCCTCGCCGAAGGCAAATAACACCGTGGCGACCGTGCGGGCACCCTCATCAACCGAGCGATGCCCGCAGGTGAATCGCCGAGGACGGAGTCAGGAGCGGGTCGCGACCTCATCCCGCGAAAGCTCGATTCCGGCGAATGTGGGGTCGTCGTCGAAGGACTTGATGCGAGCCACCTGGTAGATGATCAACGCATAGACCGCCTTGGCGAGAATATCGGCGACGGAATAGCCGACCTGCTTGTAGACCCAGGCATCCGATCCGGAGATGTTGAGCAGCGGCAGCAGGTACGCGATCGGGTAGACGCCCCAACTGAGCAGGAGCAGGAACCGCAGCTGGCTCAGGATCTTGCGGACACCGGTCGGCTGCTGGTCGAGGGACTTGCTCAGTTGGACGAAGAGCACGAAGAGGATGTAGGCGAACGGGATGGTTGACAGCAGACCGAACAGTCCGCGAAGGCCATTGTCGCCGCTGATCTCCCCCGGATAACCGAGGATGATCATGAGCGCCGCGGCGGGAACGAGCCTCCGCAGGAGCGCCGACTGGACGGACCGCACGAGGGCGAGTACGGCGACGAGCTCGACGAGGAGCAACGGAACGGTGAGGAGCCAGTCGACGTAGCGGTAGCCCTCGTTGAAGCCGGCGCCGACGGCCTGAGAGTAGTCGCCCGTACCGCCGACGGCATCGGTCACGAACGCCGCCTTGAACGAGTCGAAGATGCGGAAGTAGTGGTAGGCGGCGATGCCGCAGACCACGATGGCCACCGTGATGGCCTGGCGGTACCGCGGCAGGATACGAGGCAGGGCGATCACGAGGAAGACAGCGGTGAAGAGCTGCGCCGCGATGACGAGCGACAGGAAGTTGTAGACGGTCTCGTACTGTCCGTGCGAGAGGATATCTGGAATCATGGCGTACTCCGTAGAAGTTCAGCGTTCCCTAGATAACTTAGTGTTTCAATTACATAGTAAGTAAGCTAAATCGTCAACATCTTTTTGGCCCGATTTCGCTAGGATCAGGTACACCAGTCGTGACGACACAAGGCTCGCTCCAGCGCAGGCCGGAGGAAACATGGACCACTCGGAACGGCCCCCGCACACGCTCAGTGGCTTTCCGGCCGCAGCTACCGAATTCGTGAGCGCCCTCGACGGCAACCGCCACCGCATCGCCGAGCGCGCCGGCGTCTCCGGAACCGAACTCCGTGCGCTCTTCCGGATCGCACGGATGGGGTCCATCACTCCGAAAGACCTCGCAACCCACCTCGGAATGACGACGGGAGCCGTGACAGCGATCTCCCGCCGCCTGGTCGACATCGACCTGCTTCATCGAATCGACCACCCCGGCGATCGCCGCAGTCTCTACCTGGAGCTGACTCCCCACGGACACGACGTCATGGGCGAGATCCACCGCGACTTCACCGACATGCTGTCGGCCTCCACCACGACACTGGACGCCGCGCAGCTCGAAGCGTTCACCGCTGCGCTCGCATCGGTAGCCGCTGAGGTGCGGATCAGATCGGCACAGCTCTGAGGCCTGGCCGGAACCTACACTGTCGGCGGATGCGTCATGTCGGTGAACGACAGAGCCGAGTCCCAGGCGAGACGACTGGAGGCCTCTCCCCGACCTGTGCGCACCCGATAAGCCGCCCACCGCGCGTAGCGCCCATCGGCCCGCCGCGCCAGCACCGGCACGGCACGCAGGTGCACGCCCTCCCTCGGCAGTTCTTCCCCCGGGAACGTCAGGGGCGTTGGACGTAGGGTGATTCCCCTCGGCAGGACGGGAACTCCGTCGCGCAGCAATGCGGCTTTGCGCAGCGATACCTGACCGGGCGTCAACGCCACGGGTGCCAGCGGGATCCAGTGCGCGGGCACGACGGATTGCAACCTGTACGCCCGCTCCCCCTGGGTGAGGCCCTCCGGCCACGGATCGGGGACGGGCGGACGCTCGCTCGCGCGCCGCCGCGGATCCCCGCTTCGCCCCTGTACCGAGTTCTCGATGGCCCAGGCCATGTTGGCCATCTCGTCGCGCAAGAACAGCACGTCTTCGAGGGCCTCGCCCACGAGTGTGCCGACGGCCACGGGAGGCAGCACGATGCCGGGGAGCATCCGTCCGGCCGCCGAGGCAACGCCGAACATGGTGAACGCGGGATCGGCGAGCTCCGGAACCGTCACCACGTCGCCGAAGTCGTCGGTCAGGGTGACGGTTCCGACCCTGTTGACCGCGCCGAGCAGGCCGTCGACAGGCACGGCCAGCCAGTCATCACCCGAGGACAATGCGAATTCGGCAAGGCAGAGCCGTGCGAGGTCATTCGTCTGCGCCTCGATGGCGCCCACGTCGACCGCGCCGTCCTCGAGCTGCCAGTAGCGGTCGGCCGGCATGCCGGGGAACCGCAGCGGAGTGGCGAGCATAGTCGCCTCGCTGCCGACGGGGGTGCCGGCCGGTGCCTCGTCCGGCAGCCCGGCGCTGGCGCCCTCGACCCATTCGAGGTCGCTCCAGCGTACGGATGCCGAGCCGAATTGGGTGCCCCGGGCGAACAC
>NZ_JASJVF010000048.1:0-17802 GCF_035019805.1 Cryobacterium sp. 10I1 | reverse complement strand
GGCTGGCGCTCGCCAACATGGGGGACGTCGACCGGCAGACGATTTCCGGTGCGACCTCGACGGGAACCCACGGAACCGGGTCGGCCTTCGGCGGACTCGTCACCCAGATCGTCGGCCTCACCCTCGTCACCGGCGACGGCGAACTCCTGCACGTGAGCGAGACCGAGAACGCGGAGATCTTCCCCGCCGCCCGCCTCGGTCTCGGCGCGCTCGGGATCCTCGTCGACGTGACGATCCAGTGCGTCCCGGACTTCCTCCTGCACGCCGTCGAACAGGCCGAGCCGCTCGGCGAGGTGCTCGACACCTTCGACGAGCGCAGCCGCGCCGCCGACCACTTCGAGTTCTACTGGTTCCCGCACACCGAGAAGGCCCTCACCAAGACGAACACCCGGCTAAACCCGGCCGCCGGGCGCGCGCCGCTCGCGCCGGTCTCCCGCTGGATCGACGACGAACTGCTCGCCAACGGCGTCTTCGGGGCACTCTGCACGATCGGAGCCGTGCTCCCGCAGTCCGTGCCGACGATCAACCGGGTGGCCGAGCGTTTCATGGCCCGGCGGGATTACACGGATGCCTCGACGCGCATTTTCGTGAGCCGGCGCGCCGTGCGTTTTCACGAGATGGAATACGCGCTCCCGATCGCCGCGATTCCGGCTGCCGTGCGCGAGGTCCGCGAACTCATCCAGCGCTCCGGCTGGCGGATCTCGTTCCCGATCGAGGTGCGGTCCGCAGCCGCGGATGACGTGTGGCTGTCCACGGCCCACGGCCGTGAGACCGGGTACATCGCCGTGCATCGTTTCTACCGGGAGAAACCGGCCGAGTACTTCACCGCCGTCGAGGCCATCATGCGCTCCCATGACGGGCGCCCGCACTGGGGGAAGATGCACACGAGGGACGCCGAATCCCTTCGCGAGACCTATCCGCACTTCGACGATTTCGTCGCCGTACGCGACAGGCTCGACCCCGAGCGCCGTTTCACGAACCGGTACCTCGAACGGGTCCTCGGGCGGTAACCGGCCGGCCGGGCGACCTCGGGGTGCGAATTCTCGCGCCGCGCGTGACAGGCTGGTGACCGCGGCCCACGGCCGCTCCACGAACCGGTCGACCGCCCAGCACCCGACGGACCGCACAGCACCCGACCGACACAGTACAGAGAGTCCTCCGAGATGAGCAGCAAGCCGATCAACACCAACACGGTCGCCGGCCGGGCCTGGCCGCACCGCGCCAGCGAACTCGGCGACCGGCTCCCCGACGGCTTCACGATCGGGGTCGCGAGTTCGGCGTTCCAGATCGAGGGCGCCGCCCGCGACGGCGGGCGCGCCGAGTCGGCCTGGGACCCGTTCACGGCGACCGCCGGCCGCATCGTGGACGGGTCGAACGCATCCGTTTCTGCGGACCACTACAACAAGCTGCCCGGGGACCTCACCCTCCTGGGCGAGCTCGGCGTCGACGCCTACCGGTTCTCGTTCGCGTGGTCCCGGGTGCAGCCGGACGGACGCGGGGCGCTCGCGCGCACCGGACTCGCGTTCTACGACCGGCTCGTCGACGGGCTGCTCGCGGCCGGCATCCGCCCGATGGCGACGCTGCACCAGCGCGACCTGCCGCTTGCCCTGCGCGGCGGCTGGCTGAACCGCGACACCGCCTCGCGCTTCGCCGACTACGCCTACGAGCTCGGGGCCGTGTTCGGCGACCGGGTCGATGCCTGGGTCACTCTCGACGAGCCGGCGACCGTCACCGAGCCCGCAACCGAGCCTGACGCGGAGCCCGTCACCGATCTCCCCAGTGAGCCCGAAACTGAGCCCGTCACCGAGTCGGAAACCGAACTCGTGCCCGAGACAGAAACCGAGCCCGAAACCGTGCACTCGGTGGAGCCGCAGGCCCCGCCCGTGCCGGAGCTCGTGTCCGAACCGGAACCGGAACCAGAACCCGAGCCGGAACCCGAACCGGAACCGGAGCCAGAGCCAGAGGTCGAGCCTGCCGAGCCGGCTGCCGCGAACCTCGCCATCGCTCCCGGTGCCCGTACCGCACCCGCCCCTGTCGTCCTCTCTGTCACGGCCCTGCGTAAGTCTTTCGGAAGCACGCTCGCCGTCTCCGGAATCAACCTCGAGGTCCGCACCGGCTCCTTCTACGGCATCGTCGGCCCGAACGGTGCGGGCAAGACCACGACCCTCTCCATGGTCACCGGCCTCCTCCGTCCGGACGACGGTTCGATCGAGGTCCACGGCATCGACGTCTGGAGCGACCCGGTCGCCGCGAAGCGCGTCATCGGGGTGCTGCCGGACCGACTGCGTCTCTTCGACCGCCTGACCGGCGCCCAGCTGCTCTACTACGCCGGCGTGCTCCGCGGGCTCGACGGGGCGACCGTCCGGAAACGATCCGCCGACCTCGCCGTTGCGTTCGGACTCGAGGACGCACTCAACCGACTGGTCGCCGATTACTCGGCGGGCATGACCAAGAAGATCGCCCTGGCCTGCGCGATGATCCACTCGCCGCGCCTGCTCGTTCTCGACGAACCGTTCGAATCCGTCGACCCGGTCTCGGCAGTCAACGTGACCGAGATCCTGCAGAAGTACGTTGCAAGTGGCGGCACCGTCGTCCTCTCGAGCCACAGCATGGACCTGATCCAGCGGGTCTGCGATCACGTCGCGATCATCGTCAACGGCAAGGTCCTCGCGGCCGGCACTGTCGACGAGGTGCGTGGCGGGCAGACCCTCGAAGAACGATTCATCGAACTCGCCGGAGGGCGAAAAGTGGCGGAGGGGATGGAATGGTTGCACAGTTTCTCGGACTGAAGCTCCGGCTCTTCGGCAATCTCTTCCGGCGGAGCCCCTGGCAGGTCGTCGGCATCGTGATCGGACTGCTCTATGGGCTCGCGGTCGCGGCCGGGATCTTCGCCCTGCTTGTCGGCCTGCGCTTCGTCGACGACGGCGTCGGTTCGATCCGTGACGGCATCGTGGTCGCCGGCTCGCTCGTCGTGCTCGGCTTCCTGCTGATTCCGCTCATGACGGGCATCGACGACAGCATGGACCCCCGCAAGTTCGCGGTCATGGGCATCCCCAACCGGCAACTGTCGCTGGGGCTTGCCGTGTCCGCACTGATCGGCGTCCCCGCAATCGTGCTCACGATCGTGCTGCTCGGCACCATCGTGACCTGGTCGCGCGGACCCGGTGAGACCGTGTTCGCCGTCCTGTCCGCGGCGCTCCTCCTTGCCACCTGCATGCTCGGCTCCCGGGTCAGTACGTCCATTGCTTCGTTCCTGCTGGCCACTCGCCGCGCGCGGGAGATCGCCGGAATCGTCGGCGTTCTCCTGCTCGTCATGTTCGCTCCCGTCACCGTGCTCGTGGTCAACCTCGACTGGAGTCTCTACGGCACGGGCTTCATCGGCGGCCTCAGCAGTATCCTCGGCTGGACTCCGCTCGGGGCGGCCTGGTCGGCGCCCGGCGATGCGGCAGGTGGGGACTGGGGTGCTGCACTCCTCAAGCTGCTCGAGGCCGCGGCATTCCTGCTCGTCCTCTGGGTCGCCTGGCAAGCGCTCGTGAGCCGGATGCTCGTCTCACCCGGCAGGGAAGCCGTCGCCAAGGAGTACGGCGGCCTCGGCTGGTTCGACCGCCTGCCGAACAATGCCGCGGGCGCCATTGCCGCACGAAGCCTGACCTACTGGCGCAGGGACCCCCGCTACGGCATGTCCCTCGTGATGATCCCGGTGATCCCGGTGCTCGTCGTTCTCCCGCTCGCGTTCGCCGGGGTTCCGGTCCAGGCCCTCGCGCTCCTGCCGGTGCCGCTGATGTGCATCTTCCTCGGCTGGGCGCTTCACAACGACGTCGCGTTCGACCACACCGCGATCTGGCTGCACGTCGTCTCCGGCACCCGGGGCATGGCCGACCGGATGGGCCGGCTCGTTCCCGCGTTCCTGGTCGGAATCCCACTGATCGGCATCGGCTCGTGCATCAGCGTCGCCGTGTACGGCGACTGGGGCGCGTTCCCCGCCGTGCTCGGCGTGAGCACCTGCATCCTGCTGACCGGACTCGGTTTCTCGAGCTACAGCTCGGCGCGCTTCCCCTACCCGGCATCCAAGCCAGGCGACAGTCCGTTCACGCAGCCGCAAGCCTCCGACACCGCGGCAGCGCTGATCCAGTCCGTGACCCTCGTCGGATCGGTCATCCTCTCGCTCCCGGCGATCGGGTTCGCGGTCCTCGGCCTCTTTGTCGATCCGGTCTGGCTGCTGCCGTCCCTCGCGAGCGGTGTCGTCGTCGGCCTGCTCACCCTTTGGGGCGGCATCTGGCTCGGGGGCCGAACGTTCGACGCCCGCGGACCCGAGATGCTCGCCTCGGCGCTGCGCGCCTGACCCGTCGGTGAGCGCCGCCTGCGAGTTCGTCGATACCACCCTGCGCAACGAGGGGGACGAATACCGGGCCCAGGCGGAGAAGACCAGACTCGGAAGCGACCTGGACTTCTACGGGGCGACGATCGGGGCGATCCGGGGCACGATCCGGGACGCTGCCCGGCGGTACCCGGGGCTGACGCATGACGAGGTCACGGCGCTCAGCACAGAGCTGTGGGACGTTCCCGTCTTCGAGCGCCGGTTCGCCGCCGTCGTCCTGCTGCAGTCGAACGTCGCACTGCTGACCAACACCGATCTCACCCGGATCGAAGGCTTCCTCCGCGACGCCCGGCTGGCCGCGCTCGCGGATCCGCTCGCCCGCGATGTCACCCGCCCCCTCGTCGGACGGCTCTCCGGACTCCCTCGCACCAGGGCGGATGCCGCCATCGAGCGCTGGGCGCGCGACCAGGACCCGTGGCTCCGCCGCACCGCCGCCCTCGTGAGGGAAGCCTGACGCTGCCTAGACTAGGACCCATGATCAGAATCATTCGCGCCAGTATCGCCGAACCGGGCAACCCCGGCCAGCCGGGCGGCGGTACGTCCACGCTCGACCGCGAGCTCGAGGAACTGCTCAACACCGAGCAGATGGAACCGGGCGACCACGAGCGGTTCTCCCACTACGTACCCAAAGACAAGATCCTCGAGAGCGCCATCTCCGGCAAGCCGGTCAAGGCACTGTGCGGGAAGATGTGGATTCCCGGTCGCGACCCGGAGAAGTTCCCGATCTGCCCGACCTGTAAAGAGATCTACGACACGATGAAGAAGTAGCGGTTCCGCAGACCCCTTCCGGTCTACCCGTACCTGTCTAACCCTGCTCGTAGATCGTCGGGATGACGGGCTCCCCGCGGCCGAGGCGGAAAGCCTCGATCGGCAGCTCACGCATCACAGAGGCATGGTGCAGTCTCGCGCGTTCCGTGCCGGCCGCCCCGAGGTGGCTTTCGTCGATCACGCCGTCTGTGACGAGCGGGACGAGCAGTACCCGGTCCCGCCCGGATTCCTCCGCGGGCTCCGTCGTGTCTGCGGGGTCGCCGCCGAGCAGGACGACCTCGGCGCGGGCCGTTCCGCTCGCGTCGAGACGTCGAACGGCCCGCTTGAGGCCCCCGACCGAGACCTTGGCCGCGGATGTCTTCGCGACAGACACCCACTCGCCGGCGTCGTTCCGGTGCGCGACGAGCTTGTAGACCATCCCGGCGGCGGGGGCACCAGAACCCGTGACGAGGGAGGTGCCGACGCCGAACGCGTCGACGGGAGACGCCGACAGTGCGGCGATCGAATACTCGTCGAGGTCGCTTGTCACCGTGATGTGGGTGTTGACCGCGCCGAGCGAGTCGAGCTGGGCGCGCGCGCCGGCGACGACGGTCGGGAGGTCCCCTGAGTCGATCCGGATCGAACCGAGCCCTGTCCCGGCGACCGCGACGGCCCTGTCGATTCCGGCCTGGATGTTGTAGGTGTCGACGAGCAGGGTCGTCGAGGAGCCGAACGCCGCCACCTGGGCTTCGAAGGCATCCGCTTCGCTGTCGTGCAGGAGCGTGAAGGAATGGGCCGCCGTACCCATCGTGGGGATGCCCCAGCTGCGCCCGGCCTCGAGATTGCTCGTGGACGCGAACCCGGCGATGTACGCCGCGCGGGCGGCGGCGACGGCGGCGTACTCGCTCGTGCGGCGCGAGCCCATCTCGGCGATCGGCCGGCCGAGGCTCACCGAGACCATGCGCGCGGCCGCGCTAGCGACGGCGCTGTCGTAGTTGAGCACGCTCAACACCAGGGTTTCGAGCACGACGGCGTCGGCGAAGTTGCCCTCGACGGAGAACAGGGGAGAGCCGGGGAAGTACGCCTCGCCCTCCTGGTAGCCCCAGATATTGCCGCGGAAGGCGTAGTCGGCGAGCCAGTCGAGGGTGGGCGTGCGCACGACGTGGTTGTCGCGCAGCCAGGTGAGCTCGGCATCCGTGAATCGGAAGTCCCGGATGAGCTCGAGCAGGCGCCCCGTGCCCGCGACGATGCCGTAGCGGCGCCCATCCGGCAGCCGCCGGGCGAACGCCTCGAAGAGGCACTCCCGGTCTGCGGTGCCGCTCTGGATGGCGGCGTCCACCATGGTGAGCTCGTATCGGTCGGTGCGGAACGCGGAGGATTCAGTCACGCGGCCAGCCTATTCCTCCGGCGGGGTTGCCCCAGCGGACGGGCCGCGGCCGGCGTTCCCAGCCTGCCCCGGCCGCGCCGGGTCATACTCTCCCTACAGCGCGCCGAACGCGACGATGCAGTTCTGGCCGCCGAAGCCAAAGGCGTTCGCGAGGGCGTAGCGCACGGGCCGCTCACGGGCCACGAGCGGCACGTAGTCGAGCGTGCAGTCGGGGTCCGGCGTCGTGTAGTTGATCGTCGGGGGGATGATGCCCGTCTTGATGCTCAGCGCACAGAGCAGTCCGGACAGCGCCCCGGCCGCACCGATCATGTGGCCGGTCATCGACTTGGGCGCCGTGACGGCGATGCGGTCGGCGGCGTGCCCGAGCGCCCGCCGGATCGCGGAGGTCTCGGCGCGGTCGTTGGCCTGCGTCGAGGTGCCGTGCGCGCAGATCACGTCGATGTCGCTCGGGTTGAGCTTCGCCTTCGTGAGCGCCTTCGTCATCGCGGCGCTCGCGTACTGTCCGGTGGGGTCAGGGGCGACGATGCTGAAGCCGTCGCTCGTGAGCGCCCCGCCGAGCACCTCGGCGTAGACCTTCGCTCCGCGTGCCCTGGCGTGGGAGAGGAGTTCCATCACGAAGATGACGGCGCCCTCGCCGAAGACGAGTCCGCTCCGGTCGGCGTCGAAGGGGCGGCTTGCCTCGGCGGGCGAGTCGTTGTGGGTGGATGCCGCGTGCATCGCATTGAGGCCGGCGAACATCACCGGGGTGATCGCCGCTTCGACGCCACCGGCGATGACGACGTCCGCGTCACCCATCATTAGCATCGTGCGTGCCTCGAGGAGGGCGTATGCGCCGCTCGCACAGGCGAGCGCGCTCGCGTTGACCGGGCCGTGCACGCCGAGGTCGATCGCGACCTCGCATGCGGCCATGTTGAGCAGGGAGGAGGGTACGAAGCGCGGCGGGATCCGGCGTGAGCCGCCCGAGTTGACGAGTTCCGTCGCCTCCTGGATCTCTGCATATCCCGAGACGGCGCTGTTGACGACGACGGCGGTGTCGATGCCTTCCATGGATTCGCCGAACCCGGCGTCCTGGACGGCTTCGCGTGCCGCGGCGATGGCGAGTTGTGATGCGCGTGTGGCGCGCTTGGCCTGCTTGAACGGCATCCGCTCTGAGGCGATGAAGTTCTTGACCTCGCCCGCGATGCGGGTGGGCAATCCGGAGGGGTCGAACTGGGTGATGCGTGCGACGCCGCTGCGACCGTTCGTGAGGCCGGACCAGGTCTCCCGCCAGGTGTTGCCCAGGGGCGTGAGAGCGCCCAACCCGGTGATTACGACTCGGTCAATCATGACGATCATCTCCTCGACGGCGAATCTGACGCCGTCCTGCGCGGCGACCGTCGGTTGGCGGGAACCCTCTTTCGAGTGTAGTTACGGCCATATTCCCGGCGTGGTACACGCGGGCGCCCGCACGGCCTCGGAGCCTCGGTCAGCCGGGCCGACTAAGCTCGATTGTCGTGACGGATGCACCCATAGGAATTTTCGATTCTGGCGTCGGCGGTTTGACCGTCGCTCGGGCGATCAAGGACCAGCTGCCCAACGAGTCGATTCTGTACATCGGAGACACGGCCAATTCGCCGTACGGGCCGAAGAAGATCGCCGACGTCCGCGGCTTCGCACTCAAGGTTCTCGACGACCTCGTGGCCCAGGACGTGAAGATGCTGGTAATTGCCTGCAACACCGCGTCGGCCGCTGTGCTCCGAGATGCGCGGGAGCGTTACAGCGTCCCGGTGGTCGAGGTCATCCAGCCCGCCGTGCGACGCGCGGTCGGCACGACCCGCAACAACAGGGTCGGTGTGATCGGCACGATCGGCACCGTGAATTCACGGGCATACGAGGACGCCTTCGCGGCAGCGACGAACATCAGGCTTTTCACCAGGGCCTGCCCCCGATTCGTCGAATTCGTCGAAGCCGGGGTCACGACCGGCGACGAGGTGCTCGCCGTCGCCGAGGAATACCTCGCCCCCCTGCGCGCTGCGGACATCGACACCCTCGTGCTGGGCTGTACGCACTACCCGTTCCTGCGCGGCGCGATCTCGTACGTGATGGGCGACGCCGTGTCAATCGTCTCGAGCGACACCGAAACCGCCAACGACGTCTACCGGATCCTCGTCGGGCAGGGCCTCGCCCGCACCGAGAAGGCACCTCCGAGTTACCGCTACGAGGCGACGGGCAACAGCGCCGATGACTTCCTCGACCTCGCCCATCGCCTGGCCGGCCCGGAGGTCTCGAACGTCGACCTGGTCGAGACCGGTGTCTTCAGTCTCAGCGAGCTCGTCGAGTTCGCAGCAACCCACCCTAATTCCGAGCACAACCACGCAGCGTCCCTCCTCCACCCGAGGGATGCCCGGCACACCAAGGAGACCTCATGACCGACATCGTGCGCGCAGACGGACGGGCCATCGACGAACTAAGGCCGGTCACGATCGAACGCGGCTGGAGCGACCAGGCCGAAGGGTCCGCGCTCATCTCCTGCGGACGCACGAAGGTGCTCTGCACCGCGTCGTTCACCAACGGTGTCCCGCGCTGGATGAGCGGCAAGGGCAAGGGCTGGGTCACCGCGGAATACGCGATGCTCCCGCGTTCCACGAACGAGCGGATGGCCCGCGAGGCGGTCAAGGGCAAGATCGGCGGCCGAACGCACGAGATCAGCCGTCTTGTCGGCCGCAGCCTCCGAGCGGTCGTCGATATGAAGGCGCTCGGCGAGAACACCATCGTGATCGACTGCGATGTGCTCCAGGCCGACGGCGGCACCCGTACCGCCGCGATCACCGGAGCCTACGTCGCACTCTTCGACGCGCTCGAGTGGGGTCGGCAGCAGAAGTTCATCGGCCAGAAGGCGCAGCCCCTCACCGACAGCGTCGCCGCGATTTCCGTCGGCATCATCAAAGGCGTTCCCATGCTCGACCTCGCATATACCGAGGACTCGAGTGCCGAGACAGACATGAACGTCGTCGTCACCGGCCGGGGCTCCTTCGTCGAGGTGCAGGGCACGGCGGAGGGCGCCCCCTTCGATCGTGCGGAGCTGAACTCACTGCTCGACCTCGCCCTCGCAGGGACCGTCACCCTGACCGAACTGCAGAACGCCGCCCTCGGGCGCTGACGGATGGGCGCTGACACCATGCGGCTCGTACTGGCCACCCACAACGCGCACAAGGTCGACGAGTTGCGCCGCATTCTCGCGCCGCAGCTCCCGGGGGTCGACGTGCTCGCGTACGACGGCCCTGAACCCGTCGAAGACGGAACGACCTTCGCCGAGAACGCCCTCATCAAGGCTCGTGCAGCCGCGGCACACACCGGCCTGCCCGCCATCGCGGACGACTCGGGTATCTGCGTCGACATCCTCGGCGGCGCGCCGGGCATCTTCTCCGCACGCTGGTCGGGCCCGGCCAGGGATTCCGGCGAGAACCTGCGCCTGCTGCTCTGGCAGCTCGGGGACGTGCCGGAGGAACACCGCACCGCGCATTTCACCTGCGTCGCCGCCCTGGCGCTGCCGGACGGCACCGAACGGGTCGTGACGGGGGAGTGGCCCGGCCGGATCCTGACCGAGGCCGCGGGGGCCGGCGGCTTCGGGTACGACCCGATCTTTCTCCCGGACGGTTATGCGATCTCGGCGGCGGAGCTGACGGCATCCGTCAAGAATCGCGACAGCCACCGGGCGCGCGCCTTCGACGGGCTCGTCCCCATACTGCGGGAGCTGCTCGGCTGATCCGGCACCGGCACCGGTCTCGATACCGGCGGAGGCGCCGCTCAAGCCCTGATAACGGCTCTCATTCCCAACTGGGCGCTGAACTGGCGACGCGCCCCGGCACCGCCTAGCGTGGAGGCATGGGCCACGATCACGCGCACGGGCACGGGCAGGCATCCGCCACCAATCGCACCCGGTTGTCCTTCGCGATCGGGATCGTCGCCCTCGTGCTCCTCGTCGAGGTCGCAGGGGCCTGGCTGACCGGGTCGCTTGCCCTGCTCGCTGATGCCGGGCACATGTTCTCGGACCTGGCCGGCCTGATCATCGCCCTCATCGCCACCGTCGTGGCCGCCCGGCCGGCCACGGACCGGCAGACGTTCGGCTACCAGCGCGCCGAAGTGTTCGGCGCGCTCATCAATGGGCTGATCCTGCTCGGCGTCGCCGTGTCCGTCGTGATCGGCGCGGTTTCCCGGCTGCTCGGGCCCGGCGAGGGCCACGTTCAGGCCGGACCGATGCTCTGGGTCGCCGTGATCGGCCTCGTCGCGAACATCGGCGCGCTGCTCCTGCTGCGCCCTGCTGCCGGCTCCTCGATCAACATGCGTGGCGCCTACCTCGAGGTACTCGGAGACACTCTCGGCTCCGTCGCGGTCATCGTCGCGGCCGGGGTCATCCTCACCACCGGTTTCGAGCAGGCGGACTCGATTGCGTCCCTGCTGATCGCGGCCATGATCGTGCCCCGCAGCTTCACCCTGCTCAGAGACGTCGTACGGGTGCTCAGCGAATCGGTGCCCGTCGACACCGACGTCGCAGAGATCCGCAGGCACCTCATCGAAACGCCGGGGGTCGCAGCGGTGCACGACGTGCACGTCTGGGCGATCACGTCCGGCGCGCACGTGTTCAGTGCGCACGTCGTCGTCGAACCCGCCGTGCTGCAGTCCGGCGGCTCAGGGGCGCTGCTCGACGCCCTCTCGGAGTGCCTCAGCACCCACTTCGATGTCGAGCACTCCACGTTCCAGCTCGAGCCGGCCGAGCATGCCGATCACGAGGACTTCCCGCACCGCTGACCCCGACCTCCCGCTTCCTCTCCCCGCGCGCGACTCAAAGACGTCCGTGCCTGTTCCGAATTCAGGAGTTGAGGCCCGGAACCGGGATCAACGCACTCCTGAAGCGGTTCAGCCGGGCTCAGCTCCTGAATTCGGAACGCAGCGCGCGCTGGAGTCCGCGATGGGGAGTGTTAGTCGTCGTGCTTGGGGTGGCCGGTGAAGACATCCGCGTCGAGGACGAGGCTGCCGGTGTCGGTCGTCGCCGGCGCGGCCGCGGCGAGCGCCTTGGCCTTCTTCGCCTTGCGCGAGGACTGCACGTAGTGGAACGCGGTGGGGATGAGCGTGCCGAGCACGGCCGCGATCAGGATCAGGTCGATGTAGTGCGTGACGAAGTCGGCGACCGGCGGGATGTACCCCAGGAAGTACCCCCCGAAGGTGAGGCCGGCGCCCCAGATCATGGCGCCGACGAGGTTGTACAGGGAATACTTGCGGTAATTCATGTGGCCGACGCCCGCGGCGACGGGTGCGAACGTGCGCACGATCGGCACGAAGCGTGCGATGATCACGGCGAAGCCGCCGAAGCGTTCGAAGAAACCGTTGGTGCGCTGCACGTTCTCGACGCTGAACAGTCCGGATTCCTTGCGTTCGAAGACGCGCGGGCCGAGCTTGTGACCGATCAGGTAGCCGACCTCGCCGCCGAGGAACGCCGCGAAGCCGATGGCGAGGGCGACCCACCAGATGTTGATGTGGATGACGCCCGCGAAGGTGAGGAGGCCGGTGATGACGAGGAGGGTGTCGCCGGGCAGCAGGAAGCCGACGAGAAGGCCGGTTTCGGCGAAGATGATCGCGCACACTCCGAGCAGGGCCCATGGACCGAACCCGTCGATGAGGTTTACCGGGTCAAGCCACGGGATGAGTCCGGCGTGGTTGAGAGCAGTGTTGAGCACGAAGATGACTCCAGTCGGTGGTGGCCATGGCGACCGCACGGTGATGAGCAGGGATGGTCTGTTACAGGCTAGCGCTAAAGGGAGGGTGGAACCCGTGAATTACCCGGCCGCGGGGTCGTCGGCCGGGGTATCGGCCGGGCCGTCTGGTCGGCCGCCGCCGGCCGCGTCCCGGCGGTTCTCGGCGCGGTCGGCGAGCCAGGTGCGGCCTCCGAAGAAGATGGATGCCGCGATGAAGACCCCGGCGATGACGTACGCGGCGCTCTTCACGCCGGGCAGGCTCGCCGCGAAGTATCCCGTCAGGGTGAGCCCGACGCCCCAGGCGAGTGCGCCGACGAGGTTACTGGAGAGGAACCGGTAGTAGTTCATCCGGCCGACCCCTGCGATGACGGGCACGAAGACGCGCGCCCAGGGCATGAACCGGGCGATCACGACCGACCACCAGCCGTACTTGCGGTAGAAGGCCTCGGTCTTCACGATGGCAGCGCGGGTGCGACGGCCACCGCGGCGATCGAGGTAGCCGCGGCCGAAATGCCTCCCGAGTAGGAATCCGACCTGGTCGCCGAGGAATGCGGCGATTCCGGTTCCGATCATCAGCACGACGATGTCCACGTTCGCCGCCGATGCCGCGACGAGCCCGGACCCGAACAGGAGCGAATCCCCGGTGATGAACGGGATGAAGACTCCGAGGAATACCGCGGTCCCGGCGAAGACGAGGGCCCAGACGAGCAGGTAGAACACGATGACGCCCGTGTTCGCGAGCACATCGGTCAGTTGGCCGTCGAGGGCCGATGTGCTCATCATGTGCGGGAGAGGGGACTTGAACCCCCACGCTCGAAAGCACAGGAACCTAAATCCTGCGTGTCTGCCAATTTCACCACTCCCGCTTGTGCCGTTCCAGTGTAGCCAGATCGTCTGGTCAGCCTGCCCCTCCGCGGCCCTGCAGGGCGTGGGTGAACGCCGCGGTTCGGGCACGGAGGGCGTCGACGACGGCGGCGACGGCGGGCTGGTGCAGGGACTCGGCGCGGAGCACCATCCAGTACGGCAGTTCCTCGTTGAACTTGTCCGGCAGGAGGCGCACGAGGTCCGGGTGCTGGTCGGCCATGAAACACGGCAGGAAACCGATCCCTGCTCCCGCCCTGGTCGCTTCGACGTGCACGAACACGTTGGTCGAACTCAGTGAGGGGCGCATCGACGGCACCTGCCGCCTGGGGGCATCGAGGTCGTCGACGAGCAGCATCGAATCGACGAAGTAGACGAGCGGATGCTCGGTGAGCTCTGCAACGCTCACGGGCGTGCCGTTCTCGGCCAGGTAGTCCCGCGACGCATACATGCCCAGGACATAGTGCCCGAGCAGGATCGCGTCGGCCCGGTGCACCTGAGGCTCTCCGACGACGACCTCGATATCGAGTCCCGACCGGTGCTGGAGCGCGCGCCGCGTCACCGTGACGATCTCGACCCGCAGGCCGGGATGCCGGCGCTGCAGCGCGGCGACCGCCGGCGTTGCGATGTACGCGCTGAAGCCATCCGTCGCCGAGAGCCGCACGACGCCGGAGAGCTGAGCGGCCTGCCCGGGAGGGCCGCCGAGCAGGGAGACGGCGGCCTCGACGTTTTCCGCGGCGTTGACCGCGCGGGAGCCGAGTTCCGTGAGCTCCCAGCCGCCGACCGTGCGGGACAGCACCCGGCCGTCGAGCGCCTTCTCGAGGGCTGCAATGCGGCGCGAGACCGTGGTGTGATTGAGGCCGAGGCTTTCCGCCGCGGTCACGAAACGGCCGCTGCGTGCGACCGCGAGCAGCACGAGAAGGTCGTCGGCGTTCGGCGGCAGGGTGGGGCGGGGTCCGGTCATATCTGCAATTATGCACACACGGAGTTCGGAAGTGGTCATGGCCGCAGAGCCGACGGGCGGCGATACTCGGTGGAGCCAGGGCGGCGACCCGCCCCCGGCATCCAGCGACAGTGTCAGCGAAGACACCGAAGGAGACAGACATGAGCGTCAACGAACGCATCACTGCCGACAGCCCCGGAGGCGCGGGATCCCGCGACAACCGGGAAGAAACCTCCGGCCTCAGGAAGATCGTGGCCGCCTCGATGGTCGGCACGGTCGTCGAATGGTACGAATTCTTCCTCTATGCGACCGCGGCGAGCCTCGTCTTCGGCAAGTTCTTCTTCCCGAACGCGGGCAGCGAACTCGACGGGATCATCGCCGCGTTCCTCACCTACGCGGTGGGCTTCATCGCCCGGCCGCTCGGAGGCATCGTCTTCGGCCAGATCGGCGATCGCCTGGGCCGCAAGCACACCCTGCAGGTCACGATCATCCTCGTCGGGGCCGCGACCTTCCTGATGGGCTGCCTGCCCGGCTACAACACGATCGGATACTGGGCGCCCGCGCTGCTCGTTGCACTCCGCTTCATCCAGGGCTTCGCCGTCGGCGGGGAATGGGGCGGCGCCGTGCTGCTCGTCGCGGAGCACAGCCCGGACAAGTCCCGCGGCTTCTGGGCGAGCTGGCCGCAGGCCGCCGTCCCGGTCGGCAACCTGCTCGCGACCCTCGTGCTGCTCACCATGTCGTGGATCCTGCCTGCGGAGCAATTCCTCGGCTGGGGCTGGCGGGTCGCCTTCTGGCTGTCCGCGATCATCGTGGTGATCGGCTACTACATCCGCACCCATGTCAGCGAAGCGCCGATCTTCCTCGAGGCCCGCGCCCAGGTCGAGGCCGAGAAGGCCATCAGCTACGGCGTGATGGAGGTCGTCCGCAAGTACCCGCGCGGCATCCTCGGTGCGATGGGGCTGCGGTTCGCCGAGAACATCCTCTACTACACGATCGTGAGCTTCTCGATCGTTTACCTCGTCACGGTGCACAAGTACAACACCAGCCAGTTGCTCCTGGCCCTGCTGATCGCCCACGTCGTGCACTTCCTCGTGATCCCGCAGGTCGGCAGGCTCTCCGACCGCTTCGGCCGCAAACCGATCTACCTCACCGGCGCGATTCTCGGGGCCAGCTGGGCGTTCTTCGCCTTCCCGATGTTCGACACCCTCAACCCGGTCGTCATCGTCGCCGCGATCACGATCGGGCTGTGCTTCCACGCCTTCATGTACGCCGGGCAGCCGGCGATCATGGCCGAGATGTTCCCGACCCGGATGCGGTACTCCGGCGTCTCCCTCGGCTACCAGGTCACGTCGATCCTCGCCGGCTCGCTCGCGCCCATCATCGCGACGGCGCTGCTCCAGCAGTACAAGTCCTGGCTGCCGGTCGCGTTCTACCTCGTGATCGCGTGTGCGATCACGGTCGTCGCCGTTGTGACGCTCAAGGAGACCAACGGCATCTCGCTCCGCGACGTCGACGCGGCGGATGCCGCCAGGCACGGCCTCGAACCGGCCCCGACGCTGCGTTGACCGTGGAACAGTCCCTCGCAGGGAGGCGCGCCCTCGTCACCGGGGGAGCGAGCGGCATCGGCGAGGCCGTCGTGCGCTCCCTCGCTGCCCGCGGAGCCCACGTCACGGTCGCCGACATCGACGCGGCGAGTGCTTCGGTGCTCGCCGCGGAGGTTCACGGTTCGACGTGGGTCGTCAACCTCGCCGACACTCCGGCCCTGACGGACGCCCGGCTCGCGGACGTGCTCGGCGACGTGGACATCCTCGTGAACAACGCGGGGATCCAGCGCATCAACCCGATCCCCGACTTCGACCCCGCCGACTTCCGGCTGATCCTCGCCCTCATGCTCGAGGCCCCGTTCCTGCTGATCCGGGCGGCGCTCCCTGGGATGTACAAACGCGGTTTCGGACGGGTGGTCAATGTCACCTCGGTGCACGGCATCCGTGCGTCGCCGTTCAAGGCCGCATACGTCTCGGCGAAGCACGGGCTCGAGGGGCTCTCGAAGGTGACCGCCCTCGAGGGCGGTGACCACGGTGTCACGAGCAACTGTGTGAGTCCCGGCTACGTGCGCACGCCGATGGTCGAGAAGCAGATCGCCGACCAGGCCGTCGTGCACGGCATCCCCGAGTCGGAGGTGCTCAGTCGGATCATGCTCACCGAGAGCGCGGTCAAGCGCCTCGTCGAACCGGCGGAGGTCGGCTCGCTCGTGGCGTGGCTCGCCTCGACGGACGCGGCGATGGTCACCGGCTCGAGCTACGGCATGGACGGCGGCTGGTCGGCCCGCTGATCCGACTGGCCCATTCCGGTGTGCGGCCCGGACGGCGGATGCCTGTGGATAACTTCAACGGGGATCCGGCCGTCCGGGCACACTGTGCGCATGAGCGAGGCCGTGCGCATCATCACCGAGCAGGTGCGCTCACGGGTGCGCCGTGACGGCGTCGACCTCGCCTCCGACGAGAACCTCGCCGAGCGATACGTGCGCGCCGAGCTCCAGCGCTACAGTGAGCGGGCGCTCGGCGGGGCGCATCCGCTCATCTCCGACGAGCATCAGGCGGCCAGGGAAGTCGTCGCTTCGCTGACCGGGTTCGGGGCGCTCCAGCCGCTCCTCGACGATCCGGAGATCGAGGAGATCTGGATCAATGGACCGTCCCTGGTGTTCGTCGCTCGGGACGGCGTACCCGAACTCACCGACATGGTCCTCACCGCACGGGAGGTGCGCGACCTCGTCGAACGGATGCTGCAGGCCTCCGGCCGTCGTGTCGACCTGAGTTCACCGTTCGTCGACGCCTCCCTGCCGGATGGTTCGCGGCTTCACGTCGTGATTCCCGACATCACGCGGGAGTGGTCGGTCAACATCCGGAAGTTCACCCGGCGCATCCGCGACCTGAACCAGCTCGTCGGCCTCGGCTCGCTCACCCAGCAGGCCTCGGAGTTCCTGCGGATGTGCGTGCTCGCCGGACAGAACATCCTCGTGTCGGGAGCCACCCAGACCGGGAAGACCACGATGCTGAACGCCCTGCTGTCGGCGACCCGGCGCAACGAACGGATCGTGACGGTCGAGGAGACCTTCGAACTCGACCTGTCCGCCCGCGACGTCGTGTCGATGCAGTGCCGACAGCCGAGCCTCGAGGGTCGTGGCGAGATCACCTTGCGGCGACTGATCAAGGAGTCATTGCGGATGCGCCCCGACCGCCTCGTCGTCGGCGAGGTTCGCGAGGCCGAGAGCCTCGACCTCCTGATCGCCCTCAACAGCGGCCTGCCGGGGATGTGCTCCATCCACGCGAACAGTGCGAGGGACGCCCTCGCCAAGCTCTGCACGCTGCCGTTGCTCGCGGGGCGCAACATCGATTCCGCGTTCGTGCTGCCGACCGTCGCCGGGTGCATCGACATCGTCGTGCACTGCGAGATCGACCGGCACGGGCGCCGGCGGGTGACGGAGATCCTCGCGGTCAGCGGACGGCTCGCCGGCACCGTGATCGAGGCGAGCCCGATCTTCCTCGCCGACCGGGGCGGGCTCACGCCGACGGGCGGCCACCCCGGCAAGCTGGCCAAGTTCCGGGCGGTGGGGCTCGACCCCGCGATCGTGTTGCGGGCGGACCGCGCATGAGGCTCGCGCGGGGCTGCCTCCTCGGCGCCGGCCTGCTGCTCATGGCCGCGCCCTTCCTCTGGCCGCGGCGCCGGGTGGCGGCGGGCGCACAGGATTCACCCC